>JAGXTJ010000004.1 GCA_018333655.1 Bacillota bacterium
TTCTTTGTCTCTATTTTGGCAAGGCGAAAACTGTTGCTAGATTGCACTTGTTGGCCAGTGAGGGGTCCCAAAACACGCATTCTAAGAGTAGTGAAGGCTACTAAAATACGCATTCTCGCACAGTCTGACGTCCCTTTTGTTCTTATGATCTGCGTTGGTTGTATTCGCCCGCATCAGCTCCCTTCGTGATTCACCCTGCCCAATCAAGGGGCCACCGACTGCATTGGTTAGTGCTAACCTCTGGCGTAGCCTGTAGGAGCTCCCGTTCGTGTCTATTATGTAAGACTTGTGCGTCATGCGGTCGACAGTGGCCGCCGTAAGCATCGGATGGAAGCTCTGAATTACGTCATCCTTATGGCTATGTTGGTCTATATTGTCCTGCAAAGACGTGCACGCAAATCCCTCGAACATGCGGTCAAACCCTTGGCGATTGCCGGCGGGAAGACTACCTTTTCCCCTGCAGGCAGCAAAATCCTTGAGTTGCTCCGTCCCGTGAAAATCCTCTGCGTAAAAGAAGGTCGCACCGTCGTAAAACGGTTTCTGCCTGAAAATTATCATCGCCTTGCCAGGGTCTTAAACCAATCGGGCTTGGACTGGACGTGTATGTCCAACGACGAGGCCCATAATGTAACCCTCCGCGGCAATTTATGACATACGTAAATGTTGCACTTTGCTGTTCAATGGTGCGGAATATGAGATACAACGACTAACACGCCTGAAAACCACGGCATTGCCGCAGTTCAAAGCAAGGAGTGTGTTATGTGTTGAGAACCAAGAGGATTTTTGTGTTGTTCGTCTGCGCATTTTTAATTAGTGGCATATTTGGTGAATTATCTCATGGAAGCGCTTCATTAACAAAGCCACTGTTAACTTTCTCAGCGAATTATGACTCTAGTGTTAGCGGGATGGTGCACAATGATGATACGCCCATGATAGAGAATGCGAGAAGATACTCGAAGATATCAGGGGTTGTAAGTGCACGGTCTCGCAACAGACAAATTATTGAGGGAAGAATAATATCAGGTACTGGCTCTCAGGCATTTACGGCTGACGGAGAAATTGAGGTAGTACCACTCTCAAATAGATCGGAAGGATATATTGGAAACTTTACAGGTCTAATTAGTGATTCTCGGGAACACATCAATCTCACAGTGCATGCGTCACCGCGTTCAGGCGATATTCTTGTCTTTGTTACAGTTGGAGTTGTTTCGTCAGAGACTAGTGTTGACACCTTTGTGTTTGGCAAGCCCTTTGACGATATGAATGTCTTAGCAACCGCATATCGTGATAGGCACAGAAGATACGCTGAAGAACTTGGGAAATCATCAACACTTGCTCTGGCCACAAATTCATCGCCCTACAATGAAACATTGCGAGGAACCGGATACGGAGCGGGACGGCTATGGACGGGGGAATTAGTGAATATGGCTGCAGTGACATTCTATGCCCCTCTTAGGGTTGTTCCGCGCTCAAAATACAAGACATGGGTCAAAATAAACTCCAGCGAGTCGAACGCTCAGTATTTTATAAGAACTCACTATAATTTTGTAGGAATGCTAAGCACATGGGTTAGTGGCGCTACTTGCGAGATTGGCTCGAACCATCAATTTATGGAAGTTAGTGAGCCCGACCCTAGTAGCAGCATCGCTTGGACAGTACAATTGCCGGTTCCTTGGTTTGTAAACGGGTCTTTTTCGTGGTCCCCCTGGAACATTAGCATCCCACTATTTTCAATAAGGGCTACTCTGGAAAGACTGGCTGGCAGTCAATATAACGACATTGTCAAGTGGACGCATAACTATGGACGAAATGTCGATTGGAGCAACAATGGGCCAGCAGCAACTGCCGTGGGTTATGCAGGAATGAACTCGATCCATTTTCTGCACAATCCCGCATCGGAGCTTGCTGTAAATATGCACGCTCGGGGAACCGTTTCTTACAGTTTTCAACATCAAATTGGAGCCACGCTCTATGCTGGGGGCTTTACGGTTGCCACCCCAACAGTGGTGGCAACGATAACGGTTGATAGGTAGTGGCTATGACTCAGGCGGGGGAATTGCTAGAGGTAGCAAAACGGCCTAAAATATTTTCGGTAGCCCTATTCGCGGTGATTTTGTTGTCTAACTATGTCGTGACCTTGTTTGATACAGCCATTTCGGTGTTGAGCCGGGACGGAGCGCAGGTGCCGGCATTACAGTTTGTCAACATGGTGCTAGGTCCAGCTTTTCTCATTGTGTTCGTGCGGTTGTTCATACTGATTCTACAAAACTCATTATTTCTTGCGCCCTCCGAGTCATTTGTGGTCTCTTATCGGTACTTGGCACGCACAATGTTGCTCGTGGGTATGAGCCTGGCTCTCTCTACTTTAATGCAAACATATGGTCACCCCGCTATGTTTGTATTACCCCCCATGTATGCAGCTATGTCGCTAAGCGTCTGGTACGGTTCGCGTAGGGGCCGTGATATGCTGCAAAGTGTACTATACTATCTAGCGCTGCTGTTAATGGTGATGTCGTCAGCATACATTACGCCGATTCTTCATTATAGGAATGTGTTTTTTCAGGGAAGCCAGCTTATGACGTGGGTGGCATACGCATATTGCAGTAGGCATGCATCAACTATCATTGCTTGCCACACTAAATAGGTAGAACTTGCCTTAGCGTGCGCCACATCTCGTCGATTAGGAGGCCGAGCCGCCAAAAGGAAACTCCCTGCAGGCGGTGCTGCTCGGCGACGACGAGTTTGTCGACGATACTCACGGCTGTTTCTGTGTAAACAGAGACACCCAAGATTAACTTTTCTCGCGGCACGTCGATGAGGGCCATTTCTACTGCCTGTACTACGCGATGTAGCGGTTCGGGGCTGTCGCCGTAATCATGGGCCATGATGATAATGCGGTCGGCAAGGGCGCCTAGGGCGGCGTAATCATAACCGCGGTAGACGCTATTTGGCGGGTGCAAGGTTAGCCCAACTTTCGGCTAGAAAGGCTAAGGAGCCTGCAAACACAGGGTTTTCGCTTTCGCGTTGGTCACTACAATCTAGTAGCCACGTAGGAGATCTGCTTGCGCGGCAGCTGCTTAATGTTCAGTTTGTGGTAAATATCCTGGTGAGCGGCTTCCGGCGTGCCGGAGAGTCTGATGTGATGAATCTTGCCTAGACTATCTGTGAGTGTAACTGTCGAGCGTTGATGTGTAGACAATACGGTTATAATCGTCGACCAGCGGCGAGTGTCGCCTTCTTGGCGCAATTGTAGCTCTATGGCATTTAACAGGTGATAGGCCAAAACCGAGATGAATAAATGCCCTTCGGTACGAGACTCTTTTTGGTGATGAATCGGACGTAGGCCAAGATCCCTATGCCCTATTTCTTCGATATTGTTGATTATGGGACGATAAGCAATGTGGAGCTTAAGAGGCATATTGACCGTGTAGGGGTAACGATTTTCCGACGCGTCTGAAAGCCTTCTGCAGTCAATCGTGAGGTCGATATTCCTCTCTTGCGCGCCTTTTGCTCTAAGGGTAGACTATGGTTAGAATATGAGGGAGGTTTATCATGGAAGAGACTCTGATAACCATGCAAGAATGGCATAAGAAGCAGGCGGTGCAATGCTTTAACGAAACTTGGAATCTTATCGATAAGACGGACAGGACTCGTGAAGAGGATTTTAGAATGATTCACATGGCACATGCTTCACGCTATCACTGGAGAGAGGTGGGCACGCCTTTGCATTTCCTGCGGGGCGAGTGGCAGATAGCGAGAGTTTATGCCCTGCTCAATCTGGGGGAAAGTGCGCGTCACCACGCTGAGTACTGCCTAGCACTTTGCCTTAGCAACAACATAGGGGATTTTGATTTGGCCTTCGCGTACGAAGCATTGGCACGAGCACATGATATCGTAGGCGATCACGCGCAAAAAATACATTACTTAGGTTTAGCAAAAGAGGCAGCCGAGCAGATTGCCAAGCCAGAAGATAAATCCTACCTGCTTTCAGAACTGCAGTCCATCAGTTAACGCGAGGGCTGGTAGCCATAGTTGCCACAGCACCCGTCCCACGGACGGGTGCTTAATGTCTAGTTCTAGGCAGGATTTTACGCGTAACTAAAGAATGTCTTAGTAAAAGGCTGTAAGGGGGGCTCGCTTTGACCGAACGCGTAGCTATTAGCTTCGCCAAGTTTCATTTATATGACGAAATGACGGAGCATCTACACCAGTATGCTAAGCTTTATCCTGGTTTCTTTGCGCTGCAGTCGATCGGCAAAAGTCACGAGGGGCGCGAAGTGTGGGCGGCAACAATTACTTGCTTGGCCACCGGGCCGGCCGCTGACAAGCCGGCGCTCTATGTCGATGCCAATATCCACGCCGGGGAAGTTACGGGGGGAACGGCAGCGCTCTACCTCATTGACTACCTTCTCACCCAGTATGGGGTTAATGCACAGGTAACGAATCTTCTTAATACCCGCACTTTCTACATCTTGCCACGCATCAACCCTGACGGTGTCGAGCTTTACTTGACGACGCCCAAGCTTTTGCGCAGCAGTGTACGACCATACCCCGACTTCAGGCAGCACGAAGACCCGCCGGGCCTCCACGAGGAGGACATCGACAATGACGGGCAACTTCTGCGGATGCGTATACGTGATGATTTGCGTGGGGCATGGCGGGCAGATTATGTGGACCCACGCTTGATGGTGGAGCGTTCACTGCAAGATGCTGGTGTGCCTTTCTACCATCTGTTTTCGGAGGGCGTGGTGCGTGACCACTGCGGCAATCTCGTAGAGAGCGTGGAGTTACCGTTCCCACTGGTGCCGACCAAGTATGGACTCGATCTTAACCGCAACTTCCCCTCTGGGTACAGCCCGCTTACCGCGGGGTCAGGTCCGTTCCCACTTTCGGAGCCAGAGACTCGCAATCAGGTCGAATTTGTTAACAAGCATAAGAATATCGCGGGTGTAATTCTGTACCACACCTGGGGTGGAGTGCTTTTTAGGCCCCATAGCACCATACCTGACAAAGACTTTGCCCAAGGTGATGTCGCACTCTATGAAGCCATTGGACAACTTGGTACCGAGACCACGGGGTACCCGGTGGTGTGCTGCTACGGTGACATCTTCTCTGGGGTATTTGATGATTGGTGTTTCGAACAACTTGGTCTCTTGTCCTTTACGCCGGAATTATGGGACCCTGTAGGACGGGCCGCTCCCGAAGAAAAAGTCGACCCCTTGAAGAAAAAGACTAGCGCGGACTGGCGCAAGTTAGAGCTTAAACTACTGCAATGGAACGACCGAGAGCTTGCCGGTGAAGGCTTTGTGCCTTGGCGTGAATTTTCGCATCCTCAATTTGGCAAGGTGGAGCTAGGTGGCTGGAAGATCAAGGCTTGTCGGCAAAACGCACCCTTGCACCTTCTCAAGGGCGAGTGTCACCGCATGACCCTGTTTGCATTGGCATATGCACAGGCTCTGCCAGAGGTGCAAATTGATGAAATCAAGGTAGAAAAAGTAGCAGATAGTATGTACAGTGTGCATGCTGTGGTTTCGAATCGAGGGTATCTTTCGACCAATATTACTGAGCAGGCCAAAAAGCAGCAAGCGGTGCGCACGGATATAGTTCGTCTTGAATATCCACCTGAGGCCCTACTTATTAATTGCGAACATCAGTATGAAATTGGCCACTTGCAGGGTTATCATGCGGGGCAACAGATGTGGTTCTACCATGTCGCGCCCCCGCAAAAGGGCATGGTGCGCGTGAAGTGGAACGTGCGTACTAGTCTGCCTAGCACCTCGGTCACAGTGCAGTTAATCTCGCAAAGGGGAGGCACCCGTAGTCAGACTGTGACTCTCTGCTAGGGTTAACCGGTACTAGTTGTACGCGCGGCTTGCTTTTTATTGGCATTGTCCTTTCGTATAGCGCTTTTTGCCGTCACATATACTACTTCTGAATAAGAAGGGAGTGTGACCTTTTGGAAGTGCTGTCGATTGGCGTCACCGCTCCCACAACCTCCTTGCGCCACAGGCTGATTCGCGAACTTAAATTCCTCCTTGATGAAGGTGTAGCTGTAGATATACAAGAATCACGCGGTAGTTCATATCATAAGATGACCCTCTCCTTAGCGGCCGCTCCGCGCAGTGGTTTTTCCGTGGGAGATTTGCTTGGGCTAGGTAGGCAGTACGCGGCACATGTTTTGGCGGAGTACTTGCTTGAGGAGAGGGAGCAGCATCTTCTTCGGCAGCTAGTGGACAAGGACTGTAAGGGCTATGCAAGTGAGGAGCAAGCGAGGATACTCGCTTTGGCGCACAAGATTTTGCGCGGCGAGGGCAGAGTGCAACTGGGCAGGCACGCCAAGTTGCGCGAGAGACTCCGCGAGTTTTTGGAGAATCATCGCCATATCAACCCCGAAGGTTTTCTCCGTTTTCGCTGGCCACACTATTTTGAGGATCTGCGCCAAGTTGTGGCCCGGGCAGTTGACGAATATGCCGCAGAGAGGGAGTACCTGGAGTTTGTACGTCTTCTGCGTTACTTTGTCGAGATTCAAGAGCCGAAACTACCTTTAGTGCATGTTTCGGCCGACGCCAATGGCTTTTGCCAAGTGTATGACGCTACTTTTCGGCAGCTGTACCATGAATACCTGGGCAGCTTTGACGAGGAAGATGACCACGACGTCAGCTACGAAGACCTTGTCATTAGCGCGCTCATTACCATGGCACCCCGCCACATCATACTGCACCGCCACGGTTCGAGCAGAGCTGGGATGTATAACACCATTCGTCATATTTTTGACGCCCGAGCCACAGATTGTCACAGCTGCGAACTGTGCTTATCAAGTACGTCCTCTCCGCGGGAGAGTTCACCTTAAGTTCTTATCGTACAGCAGATATACGTAGTCGCTAGACAGATATGGAGGCCCAGCATGCCAAAGTTGCCCAGGGATTTATGGATAATTTTTATTTCCCTGCTATTTTTTTCTTCGGGACTCGGTCTCTACAGTGTTATTATGCCCGCCTACATCCGTGACCTCGGCGCCTCGTCGCTCGAGCTCGGACTGCTTGGTTCGCTAGCCATGGCTGTTAGCACCGCAGTCGCCTTGCCCGGGGGCATGTGGGCGGATCGTTTTGAACGCAGAAAGCTTATGATCATAAGCTGGGCCATGTGTATTCCAGTGCCACTGATTTTCGCCTTGGCAGAGCACTGGCTTTGGTTGATTCCTGGTTTTGTGCTATTTAATCTCTCGATGTTCAGCAATGCAGCCATGCAATCATACATTGCGTCAAAGTGCCCCCCTGAGACCCGTAGTTTTACCTTTACACTAGTGCACACGGCCTTTCCAATTGGCATGATTATGGCGCCTACCATGGGGGGTTTTTTAGCCGAGCAGTGGGGCATACGGTCTGTTTTCTGGGTAAGCCTGGCCTTTTACAGTATTTCTACCTTGGTTTTGACGCAGTTGTCGCCTAGCTACCCCGTAGGATCTAGAGCTAGGGTGGCAGTAGTGCTCGACCCCCGTTCATATCCCCGCCCGTTTTGGCAACTTGTGTTGACGTTTTCTTTAGTGTGGTTCATCATTTCCATACCGATGTCCTTCAATACCCCCTTTTTGCAGGATGTGGCGCGCTTTGACCTGTTGACCATCGGATTTCTAGGCTCTGTGGCCGCTATTGGCGGAGCTACTCTGACCCCTTTTATTGGTCGGGCTGCAGATAGCAGGGGGACTTGGCGCATACTAGCGCTCTGTTTATTTGTGCTCGCGTTGACCTTCATAGTGCAGCTCTATACTTCCGTTGTCAGTATTCTAGTTGTAGCTTTTTTCGTCCGTGGGGGCACAAACGTTGTTATGTCGCTCATGACGGCCTTAGTTACGGGGGCCGCGGATCCTAAGTCTATGGGGATGAGCTTTGCCCTTTACAACATGACGGGTGGGCTGGCCGCCACCTTGTCTCCCTACGTAGCTGGTTGGTTGTATGCCCGCCACCCTTCGTTTCCTTTTGTGGCGACCATCGTATTGGCAGTTTGTTTGGGGCTCTACTTTGTGGGGAAGGCGCAACCATCTAAGCACGAAAGCGGTGCCGCGAGCTAGATTTCGCACGGACAGCCATGCGGAACTAAGACATATGTATAGGTGTGGACTTGACTTTCCTAGAGAGCAATGCGTACAATAAATAAGAGTGAATATCATTCTCAAAATACGCAAACTTGAAAGGAGAGTTGCTCATGGGAATTAGACTGCGGGCTGCCCTAGCATGGGGCTTGATTACGGTCTTATTAGTGAGTTTTAGCATTGGTGTGGTGGATTCTGCCGCGCGAGCAATTGTAGTGACTGTCGACAATCGGCCGGTCGTTTTTGACGTTTCGCCAGAGATTGTGCGAGGACGAGTGATGGTGCCTATTAGGTCTATCGCGGAGATGCTTGGTGCAACGGTAAGCTGGGACGAAGTAAGCCGGACGGTACATATTCGTAAGAGCGCCACTAGTATCTCGCTGGAGTTAGGTGCGGCTGTGGCGCGTGTTGATGGGCAAGTAGTAGAACTTGATGTTCCGGCATTCGCTACTAGGGGACGCACTCTAGTTCCCTTGCGCTTCATTGGTGAAGTGCTAGGGTACGGCGTAACTTGGCATGAGCGCACCGCTCGCGTAGCTGTCATGACTAAGCTCAGCAGGCTCAACATGCTTGGTCCGATTGCTCCCCTCACTTTTCCCTTTTATCGTTTGGGCGAGGGGCAAATCGCTGCCTCTATGGCGCAGCAAACGCAAGTCCATATCGCGCGTACGGTCGATATGTTGAGGGCCCAGGCTATTGACCCGGGCATGCACTTTGCTGCTTTGCCTACCTACGTTGCCGCTAATCTTTACAACCGGGGCGTCAACCTTAGGCTGGTCAATGTTGCCATTTGGGGAAACCTCTACATAGTCGGCCTCGAGGGGCTTCCCGTACGCTCGTTAGCCGATCTTAGAGGGCGACGCCTCGTTATCCCCTCGCGGGGAGATAC
The DNA here is from genome assembly GCA_018333655.1 of Bacillota bacterium. Taxonomy (NCBI): domain Bacteria; kingdom Bacillati; phylum Bacillota; species Bacillota bacterium. Next base: position 8,979 of record JAGXTJ010000004.1, read on the forward strand.
CCCCGATCTCGTTTTCCGTTTCTTAGCGGCAGGGAAAGGGCTTGACATTGCTAGGGACCTGCAGATCGATTATGTTCCCTCACCGATGGAGGCAGCAGCTTTGTTAGCGACAGGGCGGGCTGACCTAGCAGTTCTGTCGGAGCCTGCTGCAACTACAGCGCTGATGCGAGCCCAACAGGAAGGCAGGCGCTTAACGCGGCTGATTGAATTGCGCACAGTGTGGGGAGAAGTTACAGGTTCGCCTACACGTATCCCGCAAGCGGGCATTGTGGCCTTGCCTGCAGTCGTCGACCGCAACGACTTGATTCAAGCCTTCAGTGACGCTTACGATCAAGCAGCGCTGTGGGCTACTGCTAACCCAAATGAAATGGGCGCCTTAGCCGCGCGCGGAATAGAAGGCTTGCAGGGGCCGGCTGCAGCTAGTTCTTTGCAGTTTTCTGCGTTTCGAGTTATACCGGCGCGCGATGTTAGGGAAGAGATAGAGCTGTATTTCACCACCTTGCAGCAGATGTCTCCAGACATTATCGGCGGGAGATTACCAGATGCGCGCTTTTACTGGCAGCCGGATTAAACCGTATTACTTGCTTGGAGTAGTTGGCATGATGCTTGCATGGGAATTCTCTGCAGTAAGTTTGCCAGGCATTGTGCCACGACTTGCAGCAGTAGGCAGTAGCCTACTGCTGCTCGCACAGACTGGTGAGCTTTGGCGGCAGCTGGGTGTGTCGCTGCAAAGATCCTTGACAGGCCTGAGTTTTGGGGCAGCACTGGGCCTTCTGCTTGGCACGGCCGCTGGTCTGTGGAAGCCGGCCTACTACTTCTTTAAACCTCTAATGGGAACTTTACTTAGCTCCCCCGCCGTAGTAGTAGTGATGCTGGCCATGGTGTGGTTTGGTGTCGGATCTTTCATGCCCGTTTTTGTCACCGCCCTTTTTACAGTGCCTGTTATGTATGTCAGTGTGGTTGAAGGGATGGAGCTCGTAGACGCGGAAGTTCTCGAGATGGCTGCAGTTTTCCGCATCTCTAGATGGGCCCTGTGGTGGAACATTTACCTGCCCGCACTAGCAACTGCTGTTCTCACAGGTCTGGCCTTTGCTGCTGGCACGGCCTTTCGTAAAACAATTATGGCGGAGCTCCTAGGTAGCAACGATGGCATCGGCTACGCGATGGCGATGACGCGCTTTAACCTTGACGTAGCACGCCTCTTCGCGTGGGTAGCGATATGCCTATGTGTAGGTGTAGTAGTTCAGCGCCTTTTCGTTAAGCCCGTAGCGAGTTACCTGCGAAAATGGCGAGATGTGAATAGTGAATCAGGTGTGGTGCATGAGTAATTTTTGGAACGCGCGAAAGGTATTGCCCTTTCTTTGGATGGCCACCGGTGTAGTGGCATTTACAGTGGTTTGGCAGCTTATGTCTAACTCTTACGGCCCACTACTGGTGGCTACGCCCTCCGAGACCATGGTAGCAGTAACGCGCTTGTTGACTTCGCCGGCTACCCTTGCTGCCTTTGCGAGGACGCTCGGGCGAGTGTTGCTGGCCCTCGGGCTACAAATTGTCAGTGGCGTGGCGAGTGGGGTCCTAGCAGGCTTGTATCCTTGGGTTGAGGACCTGCTTAGACCAGTAATCGACGCCTTGGTTGCGGTGCCCCCTGTGGCGCTTACTTTGCTAGTCATCCTCATGTTCGGTAGCGGAGATTACCAAGTCGCAGCGACAGCGTTAGCTTTGGGCTTCCCGCTGCTCTATACAGGTACAGTTAGGGCGGTTAGGTCTGTAGATCGCAGTATGTTAGAAATGTTTAGGGCTTTTCGGCTACCTAGGACTACGCAATTGCTGGTTGGGTACTTGCCAGCCACCCTCTATGCGCTAATACCGAGTATTCTCCTCGCCACTGGGCTAACTCTGCGGTTAGTGGTCATGGCAGAGGTTATGGTGGGAGGCGGCAGCGGGATTGGGCAGTCCTTAAGTGAGGCCCGGGTGCATATGGCCACCGCAGAGATCTTTGCCTGGCTACTAGTGATGGCTGCGACGGTTTTAATGATTGAAGGAACACTTCTCTACTTAGTCAAAAGCCACCTTTTAAAGTGGCAGGCCCGGAGGTAAAGTGGTGATAGAGTTTGACAACGTATCTAAGTACTTTGGCAAGCGCAAAATTCTTGATTCAGTGTCATTCCGCCTCGATGAAGGACAGATTTTGGCCATCTTGGGGCCTTCTGGCATCGGCAAGACTACCTTGCTGAGGTTGGCTGCTGGCACAGTGAAGCCCGACAGTGGGCAGGTGCGCACCGATAAACAGCGCTTTGGCTTTATATTTCAGGAGCCCCGACTACTACCATGGCGAACAGCCTTAGCGAACATTACGCTGGTGCTACAAAACCGGGGGCTAAGTCGTGATGAGCAGAGGGAAATTGCCTCTACCATGCTGAAGCGCCTCGGACTGCAGGGCTTTGAGCAATACTACCCTGCAGAGTTAAGCGGCGGTATGCGGCAGAGAGTTTCTATAGCGCGGGCCTTTGTCATTGACCCAGAGCTAGCGCTACTGGATGAGCCTTTTACCGGACTCGACATCGGGTTAAAAATCTCGTTACGACAGATGTTGCTCGATCTCTTAACATGGCATCCCTGCGCCATGATGTATGTCACGCATGAGCCGCAAGACGCAGTGCTACTAGCTGATCGAGCTATAGTACTAGAGGGTAAGCCGGGCAGAATAGTGGCCAGCATGGACTTTGAGCGCCCGCGGGGCGAGAGAGACCAGGCCTACATTCAATACCAAGCTGCAAAGCTAACGTCAGTGCTTACCGCCACATCGCTGCCAGTCAGCAGCTAGTGTTACGATAAATCAATGTTCCCGCATGTCGGGTGGCGTAGAGGTGAATAATGCTGTCTCTGAAAAAAGTTTTGCTGATTGCCGTTGGCATGCTTTCCGTTGGCCTTGGCGTAGCAGGCATATTCCTACCCTTGCTGCCAACGACGCCATTTCTCTTATTAAGTGTTTGGTGTTTTTCTAGGAGTTCTGATCGGTTCTATGATTGGTTGATGAACCACAGAGTATTCCGCATCTACATCAGAGATTATCTCGAAAAGCGCGGCGTGCCTCTAAAAACTAAGGCTCTCGCTCTTGCACTTCTTTGGAGCAGCATCGCCTTTTCCGTTATCTCCGTCGTCAGTCTGCTGTATGTCAGATTATTGTTAGTATTGGTTGCGAGTGTTGTCACTTTGCACATATTAAAACTCAAGACTCTTATTCCGCGAGGAGATGCGGGACTCGTATCGGGGCAGCGGGCACGTGACCGTAAGGCCATCGAGTTGATGCTTAGGCTCTACTGCAAAAGCAAGCATCAGCCTAGCAATTCTCTGTGCTCTGCTTGTAGGGATTTGTTAGAATATGCCCATGGTCGCCTAGATCACTGCAAGTACTACCCGCGCAAAATAGCCTGTAGCAAGTGTCCTAGCTCGTGCTACAAGCTTAGCGTGCGACAAGAGATGCGAGAAGTTATGCGCTACGCAGGGCCACGCTTGCTGTACACCCATCCCATTGTCGCTTTACGTCAACTCGGCGTCAAAATGTAACTTGACAACCGGGTATTCTCTAGGTACGATATGTGAAAGCACTGACGGAGACCGCTTGGCATGGACTTTTAGAGAGAAGGATCTTTGGCTGTAAGTCCTTCAGGACATGGCATTACGCGTACCACTCCTGAGCTGCAACCGAAAAGGTTAGCCGTCTGGCGCACGTTACGCACCGAGAGTTGGGCCTTCGGGTCAAACAGGGTGGAACCGCGGGAATTAACCCTCTCGTCCCTGCTATGGCAGTGACGGGAGGGTTTTGTCTTTACAAAAAATAAGGAGGGAATTGTTATGGCACATATTTTGGTTACACTTAAGGATGGGTCAGCGCGCGAGCTGCCCGCCGGGAGTAGCGCCTTAGCCCTGGCAGAGGGGATCAGCCGCCGCTTAGCCAAGGAGGCTGTGGCAGCGAAAGTGAATGGCCAAGTAGTCGATTTACTACGACCCCTGCCTAACAACGCTACCGTAGAGCTGGTAACTCCCGATGATGGGGCCGAAGCCCTCGAAGTGCTACGACACACCGCTGCCCATGTCATGGCAGAGGCAGTTATGGAGCTTTTTCCTGGCACAAAGTTTGGTATTGGCCCTGCCATTAAAGACGGTTTCTACTATGACTTTGCGGTCAAAGAGCCCTTTAAGCCCGAAGACCTGCCGCGTATAGAAGAAAAAATGCGCGAGCTGGCGGCGAGAAAAGTTCCACTCGTGCGCCACAGCGTGAGTAGGGCAGAGTCTCTTAGTTTCTTTGCGGCTCGCGGTGAAGACTTTAAGGTAGAGCTAATCAATGATTTGCCCACAGACGTAGAAATTACCTACTATGAAAGTGGTTCCTTTGTTGATCTTTGTGCTGGCCCACACCTCATGGATACAGGGCTTATCAAGCACTTTAAGCTGCTCTCCTTGGCCGGTGCTTACTGGCGGGGAGATGAAAAGCGCCCCATGCTGCAACGCATCTACGGCACTGTATTTTTTAAGCAGGCCGACCTTGAAGCCCATCTCTTCCGTCTTGAAGAAGCTAAGAAGCGTGATCACCGCAAACTCGGTAAAGAGCTAGACCTCTTTAGCGTGCAAGATGAAGGCCCTGGTTTTCCCTTCTACCACCCCAAGGGGATGGTGGTGCGTAATATACTCGAAGATTTTTGGCGCAAAGAGCATCGCAAGGCGGGCTATCAGGAGATAAAGACGCCGCTAATCCTCAACCGCTCACTCTGGGAGCGTTCTGGTCATTGGCACCATTACCGTGAAAATATGTATTTTACCAAGATCGACGAGTTTGACTACGCTGTGAAGCCGATGAACTGCCCCGGGGCCATGCTGGTGTATCGCAATACTCTGCATAGTTACAAAGAGCTGCCTATCAGGCTATGCGAACTTGGTCTGGTGCATCGCCACGAGTTGTCAGGTGCTCTGCACGGCATGGCCCGCGTGCGTGCCTTTACCCAAGATGATTCGCACATCTTTATGACTCCCGAACAGATTGAGACCGAGGTAGCACGAGTCATTGCCTTAGTAGACAAGTTCTACACCATTTTTGGGCTCAAGTATCGCGTGGAACTATCTACTCGCCCCGCTAAAGCCATGGGGGATATTGTCGTTTGGCAAGTGGCCGAACAAGCGCTTGAGAGTGTGCTTAAGAGTCGTGAGATCAACTACAAACTCAATCCCGGCGATGGCGCGTTTTATGGGCCCAAAATCGATTTCCACATTGAAGACAGTATCGGTCGCAGTTGGCAGTGCGCGACGATACAGCTCGATTTCCAAATGCCAGAGAAGTTTGACCTAACCTACATTGGCGAAGATGGCGCTCGCCACCGCCCTGTCGTCGTCCACCGCGTTCTCTACGGTGCAATAGAGCGTTTCATGGCTATGTTGATCGAACATTATGCGGGGGCATTCCCCCTTTGGCTGGCTCCCGTGCAGGCCGTTATCCTGCCCATCACTGACCGCGCCAAAGAGTATGCCGAGAGCTTGCGCGAGAAATTCGAAGACGCCGATATTCGCACGGAGCTAGATGCCCGCAATGAAAAAATAGGCTTCAAAATTCGTGAAGCGCAGGTGCAGAAAATCCCCTACATGTTGGTTGTGGGTGACAAAGAAGTAGAGACCGGCACTGTTTCGTTGCGTACGCGCGAGGGCGGCGACCAAGGCAGTATGGAAGTTAGCGAGGTAGTAGCCAAGCTCAAGGCACAGGTAGCTGCCTACAAGTAACCATTGGCACATAAATAGATGAAGGGGGTACAGCGATGGCCATAGTCAACGTTTCGATTGCTCCGCTAGGTACCAGCAGCCCTAGCATTAGCCACTATGTTGCCGCGTGTCACCAGGTACTACGTCGTTACCCGGAGTTAAAGTGGCAGCTCACCCCCATGGGCACCATAATCGAAGGCGACCTGCCGCGCATTCTCGAGGTTATCGTCCTAATGCACGAAGTGCCGTTTGCTAAGGGTGCATTGCGCGTCTCTACCCTCATCAAGATTGACGATCGCCGCGACAAAGAAGCAACTATGGAGGGCAAAGTGCAGGCGGTAGAAGAAAAACTCTGAAACTCTAGGAGTAATGGTTAAGGTTCGAAGTAGCCGTCATGATGTCTTCGTAAGGTGGGTCGCTCGTAGGTCATGTCTACCGCGTTTAGCCTGCATGTTAAGCTTCTAATGCTTGTGCGTGGACTCGTTATGCGCTACAATACACAAGCATCGTTCTATCTTCCTCTCTTTTCCACGCCTCTGTGACCTCTGTGGTTGAAATCGTCTCCTAGACAAAGGCCGTCCGCAGGCGCGGGCGGTCTTATTGTCTTGCGTTATATAAGTGGTACAATGGGTATGGTCCTCTGTTGCGAGAGACAGGGGCATCCCACTGCGTGTTACTGTGGGATGGGTACTTAGATAGTTCGATAAAGTGATTGCGAGGGACTGCAGTTGTTATCCGATGTGAACATACTACAAGAAGTTTCTAGCAGGGCGACCTACACCAAGGGATGCAACTACTTTTACGGTGGGCGCGTCGTAGAGTTTACCTATGATGAGGCGAGCAATGATTTTCATGCTCTCGTGAGGGGCGAGTACGATTACGCAGTAGATGTTGCATTTGACGATGCTAATGTCCTATCGGGGTACTACTGTGAGTGCCCTGCCTCGAGAAGTTATGACGGGGCCTGTAAGCATGTGGTCGCTGTGCTCAAGACCATACAGAAATACTGGGGCAAGTACTATGGCAACGATGAGGCGCGGCTTCCGCAAGGGGTACGTAATTTGATGGCTTTCTTTGCGCAGGAAGTAGATACCAGAGAGCCCGCCTCCCGCCAACATCTCGAGGTCATCCTCAGGCCTACGCTCCGCATCGCTTCTAGTTATGGCACTCTACCGCAACTTGAGTTCACCATTGGCACTCGGGAGCGCATGTACGTTCTTAAAGATATTAAGAAGTTAATCGATGCGCAGGTATCTGGGCGCGAGATTCACTATGGCAAGAACTTTATCTACAAACCATACGAGATGTCTTTTGACGCTGTCTCGAAATCTTTGATGGACATGTTGTGCGCGACCTATAGGGATGAAATGTCGTTTGTAGAGTGGGGCAGGGCAGAGTCGCTAAACTCATTCAATGAGCGCTACTTTGCGCTAAGCAATACGAATCTGTGGCGCTTCTTTAAACGGATGAGCAATGACGATTTTGCCCTGCATCTGAATAGCGAGCGGATCATGACCAAGGTTCTAGAAAGAAGACCTGAGCTCATCCTAAGTGTAGAAACTACCAAGAATGGCATTAAGGCTAAGCTGTTGCCTGAGGGAGCAGTGCTTCTGGGTATAGATAAGGAGCTGCGCTTTATCTATTTTCAAGGCAATATCTACAAGGTGGATGCAGACTTCTCTCGCTATCTCGTGCCCCTCATGCAATGCTTTAGGGATCTCAAACACAAAGAGTTGAACATCCCCACCAAGCATGCTGGACAGTTTCTCGATACTGTAGTGCCGGCTCTCGAGACTATTGCAGAGGTAAAGCTCGATGGCGCTTTGCCAGAGCGGTTTTATAGGGAATCCTTAGAAACAAATGTCTATTTCGACCGACATGGTGATGGCGTAGGGTGCTGGATACGTTTTAAATACGGGGAGGTCGAAATTGACCCCACCGATCCTAAATCGAATGGGAGCCCTGAGGTCGATGGTCGGTTGCTGATTCGTGATTCTGCCAAGGAGAATCAGCCTATCGCTGTGTTAAACAGTTTTGGATTTGAGCGCATACAAAATGGCTGGCTTCTGGCTGACGAGGAGGCCACGTATGAATTTTTTCGCGCTGGAGTTCCTGAGCTAAGTGATATTTGCAATATGTACTACACAGATCAACTCAAGCGTCTAGGGCTCAGGAACCCCGGCAGAGTATCGGCCGGGGTGAAGCTAAACACGGAGAAAGGCCTGCTAGAGATGTCCTTTGCGTATGAGGGCATGGAACCCACGGAGCTTATTGCTCTTCTCGCCGCCTACAAGCTAAAAAAGCGCTACCACAGGCTAAAGGATGGCAGTTTTATCTCACTTGAAAGCCCCGAGTTCACCAGTACCGCCAATCTTGTTGAACAACTAGGGCTTACTTCTGCTGACTTAATCAACAAGGCGGTCGAGTTACCTAAATATCGTGCTATGTATCTCGATAGCATGACCAGGGAGACGACTGGTTTTAGCATAGAACGGAACAGCTCCTTTAAGCGCATGGTGCAGGATATTAAAGAACCGCAAGACATGGACTATCGTGTGCCGCAAGGAATTAAGGGCAGGCTGCGCGATTACCAGAAAACAGGCTTTAGATGGCTTAAAACGTTGGCTCACTATGGTTTGGGTGGAATTTTAGCCGATGACATGGGTCTAGGCAAGACCTTGCAGGTAATAGCGTTTATTTTGTCGGAGAAAGGTAACGATAACAAACCCTCGCTAGTCATTGCTCCGACATCTCTCATCTACAATTGGGAGGAAGAAGTGCGCAAGTTTGCCCCTGAACTTAAAGTTGTGGTCGTCTCAGGGCAGCCTAATGAGCGTCAGCAAAGATTTTCAGAGCTCGGCGAAGTCGATATCGTGGTCACTTCCTACGGCCTTGTCAAGCGTGACGTGGAAATGTACAGTTCTACCGAGTTCAAATATTGTTTCGTGGATGAGGCGCAACATATTAAGAACTCGCATACCCTGAGTGCAAAATCTGTGAAGAGGATTAAGGCCCAAGGGTACTTCGCACTGACAGGCACACCTGTGGAAAATTCGCTCAGTGAGTTGTGGTCAATTTTTGACTTTCTCATGCCGGGGTATCTGCTTAGCCAAGCTAAGTTCACGAGCACTTTTGACACACCAATCGTCAAGTATGGGGACAAACATGCCTTACAGGAACTTGGCAGGCATATTCGCCCGTTTATCCTGCGCAGGATGAAAAAGGATGTGCTTAAGGAACTGCCCGAGAAGATTGAAAGCAAGCTAATCTGCGAGATGACTAAGGAGCAGACTAAGCTATACGGTGCGTACATGTTCCGCGCGAGGCAAGAGTTTGAAAGCGAGGTCAACACGCACGGCTTTGAGCAGAGCAGAATTAAGATATTGGCGCTGCTGATGCGCCTGCGCCAGATTTGCTGCCACCCCTCCATGTTTCTCGAAGACTATAGCGGGGGGAGCGGCAAGCTCGAGGCCTTACTCGAGATTCTGACAGAAGGGCTATCGAGCGGACGCAGGGCCCTCGTGTTTTCACAGTTCACCACGATGCTAGGACTAATCGGTGAGGAACTGCGGAAAGAGAAGATCGACTTTTTCTATCTAGATGGGGCTACTCCTGCCGAAGAGAGGATGCGCATGGTCAACGCTTTTAATGCCGGTGAAAAGGCGGTATTTTTACTGTCACTCAGGGCGGGCGGCACAGGACTCAATCTGACGGGAGCCGATATGGTTGTTCACGTCGATCCCTGGTGGAACCCCGCGGTTGAAGATCAGGCCACCGATCGGGCCTATCGCATTGGTCAGCAGAATTCAGTGCAGGTCTATAAGTTGTTGTCGCGCAACACTATCGAGGAGCGAATTTATGAGTTGCAGGAGGCCAAAAGAGCTCTGATTGACTCTGTGATTACACCGGGGGAGAGCTTGCTTACTAAGATGAGCGAGGCAGAGATTCGGCAACTGTTTGTCGTGCCGTCGTAGTCACCGGGGGGTGCTGCATTCCCGTTGACACCTAACGAGCTGGCCTTAGTTTGGAGGTTGGAAGTTAGAAGTTAGAAGTTAGAGAGGGAAGGGTACGTTTTCACCACAGAGGCCCAGAGAAACAAGGTGTGTAATTAGGCAACTATACTCGTTCTATCTTCCTCTCTTTTCCACGCCTCTGTGACCTCTGTGGTTGAAATCGTCTCCAATTGAGAAACAGAAAGGCCTTTATTGTTGCCCTCGGTGTAGAGCTGCCTACCTCGTTATGCGTTGGTGGGAGTGCAGGAGGATATAGCGATGATCTACACGTGGGACGTGTGAAAATAACCAGTGTTAAGAGGGGTGGTGGTTTAGTGTCAACCAGTAGAGTTTCTCTGCGCAAAATAACTAGTGAAACAGTCAGGGAAATCTGTGCGCTCGAGGTCGGTGAACAGCAAAAAAACTTTGTCGCTGCGAATGCAGAATCCATTGCCGAGGCGTATTTTGACGAGTTGGCCTGGTTTAGGGCTATTTACTACGGCGAAACGCCGGTAGGATTTGTTATGTTGTCTATAAACCCCGAGGCGAACGAGTACTATCTCTGGCGCTTCATGATCGATAAAAAATATCAAGGGCATGGATACGGCAAACAGGCGATAGATGCGATCATAGAACATGTCAAGTCAAGGCCGCAGGCGCGCGAGTTGACGCTTAGCTGTGTGCCGGGGGACGGTGGGCCGGAAGAGTTCTATCAGAGGTTAGGCTTTCAGTTCACAGGCGAAGTCGACGACGGCGAAAAAGTTTATCGCCTGCTACTTTAGAGCCCCGTAAGCGAAGATAAAGTAGCAGTGTGATTGTGCAGATAGGCAGAACACTTATTTGGTGGTAGAATCCCGACTTTGACAGCAAACCCTTATGAAAAGGACCGCAAACCCTTGTGTACGCAGGCGGATGCGGTCTTTTTGTTTTAACCTAAATGTGTAGGGTAACGGCTCATTTTTTGACCGCAGCTAAAA
>JAGXTJ010000005.1 GCA_018333655.1 Bacillota bacterium
TCTTTTCTGTGCGCTTCTTGGCTTTCCGGTATCTCTCAACCATCGTGGGAAAATACTCTTTTCGACTGCTTAGTGACATCCTCACACACATCCCCTCGGTAAGATTTCTATGTGAGTGAGCCAATACCCCTTCGGTAAGATTATAGATGAGTGATTGCGAACTCTTCCGGCAAGACTATTTTTTTGATAATATGTATATGTACAGCGAGAACCGCGAGGGGGTGGGCACTTGAGACACTTCAAGATTGTGGTTGAAAAACACACTGATGGTTACGTGGCTTACCCATTGGGGGTTAGGGGAGTTATAGTCGGGCAGGGAGATTCTTACGAGGAAGCGCTGACAGATGTAAGATCAGCAATCCGATTCCATATTGAGACTTTTGGGATCGATGCCCTGAATGCGGAGTCGTCTATTCTTGAGGCTTTTGTTGCCGAAGCTGGAGTCGAAGTCTGATGCCCATAGCGCTAGGGCGGAGCCTAGCGCTTTTGCGTCTCTGCTAATTGATTGGGCTCAGCAACCCACCACATGGATAGTCCCTTGGGTTGTAGCGATAGTTTTCCAGTATAACTTGTTCTCCCAAGGCGTATCTATGCTCCGGTCAAATATTACTAACCAGCCTTCGCGCTCCCCCATGGTGTCCATGTATGCTCCGAGCTGTTCAAGCCCTTCGGGCTCGGTTTTGGCGCTATGCTTAAGCTTGAGCTCGAGGGGGTATTTCTTTCCGGCATACAGGACGCATAAATCGAACCGCCGTCTGCCGCTGGCGTACTCGCGCAGTATGTCGCCTCCGCCGTTTATAACCCGTTGCAGAAATGCCTGCAGCACAAGATGAGGCGCAGCCTCCTTGTACTCATACTTCTCTATCCAGATTTCGCTGTTTTCTCGCCAAAACTGCTGGAATGCCTTAAGCAGGCCAGTCATGTCGATCCTGTCGGGTAATGCCCACACTGGCTTTATACTGCTTTGCAGGGCGAACTGGGTGCTGAAGGACAAGGTGCGGATAAACACCTCGCCATAGGTGCGATTCCCGGCGACAACCTGCCCGTCTTCTATTGCTATGAGTCCAAGATTTAAGCAATACATAAAGTCATCTGACATGTAATCGATTCTTTCGGCAAACCCAAGGATAACGGGCTCGATGACTTTTCGCACACGTGGTTCGTTAAGTCGCTCAAGTAGGCTATCAATATGTACATCTCGGCGAAGAACTATAGCCTGCACCGCATCTTCTACCATGTCAGCCGTTACTAGCTTGGCATAGTCGTAGCTCAGTTCATTCTCGATCGCTTCCAAGGCAATGGCATTTACCAGCCAGGGTTGCCCATTTGTCCACCAATGTACTTTGTCAATTGCCCCGGGCTCAAATATCTGCCCTGTTGTTTCTGTGTGCTGGCTATAGAGTTGGGCAATTTCCGCGCGGGTAAAATTGTGTAGGGTTAATGCGGTTCTGACTATGTTAAACGGACTGGCAGAGCGCATGCCGACTAAGGCCAAAGAGTGAATAAACGAGGCTTGTTTTCTGTTAATATAGCCATCCCGTAACTGCCGCAGGAAGGTGACAAGCGTACCTTCGCTCAAACAGTCTGCCTCATCAAAGAAAACGACAAGCGGTTTGTTAAGCTTCGCGCACAGGGCATGAAAAAGCTCTTTTATCGCCACAGCGCTGTCGTTCTTGTCGACGCTGGCTGCAATTTCACCGAGGCTACCCTTTAGGGGCAGACCCGATATTTTTATAGCTGAAGTTATGCAGTTAAAAATCTGAGGTATTCCGCGCTCTGGTTCAGGGAAGGACTGCACTGCTTCGAGCGAGCAATAGAGTGCGTAGTAGAGCTGACTAGTGTTTATGGATTGTTCAAGACTCTTAAGTAGGGTGGTCTTGCCGCTTTGACGTGCGGCATAAATGACAAAGTATTGCCCTTGCTCTATCAACCCACGCACATCAAGCCGGTCCTCGGCGTTAAGCATGTAGTGCTCGTCAGGAAAGCACGGGCCCGTTGTGTTAAACCGCCTCACATCATACGCCTCCCTAATCTCTTGCGCCTTTGCCTTATCATATGCAATCTAAGTGGCAAAATCAAGCAAGTGGGGGGGACGAGCGGTAGGGACGGAGCCTTTTGCTTGTCGCGCCCGCTTGCCAGCGCTCGAGTTTCTGGCTATACTAAAGTATAAGTTTAGTTTAGACGCAAATCGCTTAACCTAGGGGTGAGGGTATTGTACATTAAGCGCGCTGTAGAAGATGCGGTGAATAGGGTGGCTAGAAGTTTCCCTGTGCTGCTCGTAACCGGGCCGCGTCAGGTGGGTAAATCTACATTGCTGGAGCACCTGTCTATGCCAGGGCGTCAAGTGGTCAGCCTAGACGACCCCGAGATAAGATTTTTGGCCAAGACTGATCCGGCCCTATTTATGCAGCGCTACAAACCACCAGTACTGATTGACGAAATTCAGTATGCGACTGAACTATTGTCGCACATCAAAATGGCTGTAGATAGGTCGAAGCGTAGCGGTGACTTCTGGCTCACCGGTTCCCAATCATTTGTGATGATGCGTGATGTTAGCGAAACCTTAGCTGGCCGAGTAGGTATTATTAATCTCTTGGGGCTTTCAAACAGTGAGATTCAGGGCCGTCCTTCGCGCGTTTTTACTACCAACCCCGAAATGTTGATGTCTCGTCTTGGTGAAGTGCAAAAGATGGGGCTTACTGACTTGTATGAGCGCATCTTCAAAGGGTCTATGCCGCAGCTTTACGCCTCTGATGACGTTCCTTGGGAGATGTTTTATCGTTCCTACGTCGAGACCTATCTCAAGCGCGATATCAAAGATCTAACGCAAGTGGCGGATGAAATGGACTTCTATAAGTTCATGGTTGCCGTGGCGGCCCGGACTGCCAAGCCAGTTGTCTACGAGGAGATTGCCTGTGAATGCGGTGTCTCTGCCCCCACCGTAAAGAAATGGATTTCAATCCTAGTATCATCTGGCGTGGTGGCCCTTGTGCAACCCTACCACAACAATGTGCTTAAGCGCATCACCAAGATGCCCCTGCTGCATTTTCTAGATACGGGGCTATGTGCCTATCTTTTGCGTTGGAGCAGCCCGGAGGTGCTTGAGAAGGGTGCTATGTCAGGGGCGTTCTTCGAGAGCTATGTTTTTTCGGAGATCTATAAGAGCTTTTTGAACGTTGGGCGGGAGCCACCCATTTACTACTACCGAGACAAAGACAAGAAAGAGATTGACCTTCTCATCCACGAAAATGGAACCCTCTACCCGATTGAGATAAAGAAATCAGCGTCACCAGGGCGGGATTCTATTAAACACTTTGGCGTCTTGAAGCCGGTGCAGGACCCAGAAAAACATGGCGGCCTAGCGCAGGCAAAAACCATCATCGGAAATGGAGTGGTCATCTGCATGAGCAATGATTTGCTGCCCATAGATGCCACCAATTGGCGTGTGCCGGTGTGGATGATTTAGCAACAAGCAACAGCAAGCAACAGGGACGGAGCCTTTTGCTAGAAGCAAGTTGCAGGCGTCTCACTTGCCAAACTCGGAAGTGAAACGTTGCCAAACTCGGAAGTGAAATGTTGACGAACTCGGAAGTTCCGCATACAATGTCATCAATTAGCGTTAGGGACGGAGCCTATTGCTAGAAGCAAGTTGCAGCCGTCCAGAACGGATGAGGGGTAGCGTGTTGATAAACTTTGCTCGAGAGGTGATGAATGTGTTAAAGAAAATACGGATCTCTGGCTACAAAAGTCTGCGGGAGCAGACCATCGATCTTCAACCCATAAATATTCTTATTGGGGGCAATGGGGTCGGTAAGTCCAATTTTTTATCGTTTTTTCGCATGCTAAACTACATTACTAGCAAAGCACTGCAATTGTACGTTGCCAGAGTAGGTGGGGCGAACACTCTTTTGTACTACGGGGCAAAGAGTTCACCCCAATTGGAGTGTAGCCTAACTTTTGATACGAAGGCAGGCTCGAACGTTTACGAGGCGAAATTTGCGTGTGCCGCGGGAGACACGCTTATTTTCCTGGATGAGCTAGTCTCTTTCACAAGGACAAACTCCTCGGCAAAAACGCCAAAATCTTTGGGTTCGGCAGGACATAAAGAGACAATGCTTGATGACGCAAAGGTACCAGAGCTAGCGAAGACGGCACAAGTTATAAAGTCGATTATGAGTATGTGGCGAGTGTATCATTTTCATGATACATCACCAGACGCACGAGTTAAGAAGAAGTGCAGCATCGCCGACAACGAATACCTGCGTGACGATGCCGGCAACCTAGCGCCTTTCCTATATCGCTTACGCTCGGAGCATCCAGCCTACTACGGCAGAATTGTTGAATATGTCCGTTTGTTCGCTCCGTGGTTTGGAGACTTTGTTCTAAAACCGGATGTAGAAAACACAGGCACCATTTCTTTGTCATGGCGAGAGAAGGACTCAGACTACCCATTCGGTGTAGACCAGTTATCTGATGGCACTCTTAGGATGATGGCTCTGATATCTATGCTTCTGCAGCCCTCTCTGCCATCATGCATCATTCTAGATGAACCAGAATTAGGATTGCATCCATTCGCGCTGAGGCTACTTGCCGACATTATCAAAGCAACATCCCGTAAGTCCCAGGTTGTGGTGGCTACCCAGTCGGCCTACTTTGTGGATCAATTTACGGCCAATGACATCTTGGTGGCCGAACGGAGCAACAAACAGTCAGTTTTCAAGAGACTGGATGAAAGCGCGCTGGAGTTATGGTTAAAGGAATACTCGTTGGGTGAACTATGGGAGATGAATGTTTTTGGCGGCAGGCCGGCGTTATGACGCGCGTGAATATCATTGTTGAGGGGCAAACGGAGGAGACATTTGTAAGAGATGTTTTAGCACCTTATCTTGGAACATCAGAGGTATATGTTGCCGCTAGGCGAGTCTTAACTAGCAAGCGTGGAGACAAGTATTTTCGAGGCGGCTTAGCTAACTACTCTTTGCCTAAAAGAGACATCGAGATGTGGCTCTCACATGACAGGACAGCTTGGTTAACCACGATGTTTGATTTTTACCGCCTGCCGAGCGATTTTCCAGGCTACGAGGCTGCCCTGCAATGTGACGATCCCTACGAGGCTGTTTCCATATTGGAGAAATCTATGAAGAGTGATTTAGGCAGTCAGAGAGTACTACCATAGATACAGCTACACGAGTTTGAAGCATATTTGTTTTCCGATGTCGCCTCGATTTCCGATCACTTTTTCGATGTTTGTGGTCTCAAGGAAAAGCTAGAGGTAGTTAGGAGTAGTTTCCTGAGCCCAGAACACATTAACTCTGATCCTGACCTAGCACCGTCTAAGAGATTAATTGACTGTGTGCCCGGGTATGGGTATCTCAAAGCAAGTTCTGGACCCATTATCGCTGGGCGGATCGGGATAGACACAATTCGAAGGGAGTGCCCCCACTTTGACTCATGGATCAAGCAGCTTCTGGCTGTCGGCGGGAGAATCTAGGGACGGAGCCTGTTGCTTGTGTTGGCAAGAGGCAACAACACTATTCGCCACGGCGAAGCGAAAGAGGGCAGGGATGAGGAGTAGCCTAAAGGAGGCAAGAGAGTGAACCTGAATAATTTTATGCTTCACATTGATCCTGTGATTGTGGATCGAGGTGAAGGTTACTACGCTGAGGGGAGTGTCAGCGGCGTGATTTGTGTCGATGTGGGGCGCTATCGCGCTTTTGTGCGAGGTAGCGATATTTACGACGTTAACGTTGCTGTCGGGCCGCGTGGAGACATTACCTACTCAGAATGTAGCTGTCCTTACGAGGGTGGACCCTTCTGCAAGCACGAAGTCGCGGTGTTTTATTCCCTTGCGGCGGAGGTGAAGAAAGCGGCTGCTGGGGGAAAAAGTAGCGGGGCAAGCGTGTCTTTGCTGGCCGAGCTGGCAACCGCGCTTACGGCACTCAGCCCCGATGAGCTACAAAGCATTATCCTAGAGTTGGCCACCGAGGATGCGCACTTAACTAGGGCGCTCCTGTGCCAGCATGTGTCCAAGGATGCAGAGCTGCGCGTGGCACGTGAGATAATTTGGTCGACAATTGACGATACCGTCAACAGAGCCAGTGTGTCGGGCCGAGTGGTTGCTATGCGCGGCTGCGATGTCGTGCTAGACAAGGCGAAGGCGCACATTGTAGCCGGACGGATTGAACGTGCCATTGAGTTGTGCATGGCGGTGCTTGATGCTGCGGTTAAGGTGCTACCTGTGCATTATGAAGAATGTGAAGACGATGAAGACGATGAAGACGATGAAGACGCTGAAGACGATGAAGAGGATGCCGATGATGACGAGGACGAGTGTTTTGAAGGTGAAGTAATCGGCGTCTCTAACCCTGAAGACGAGCCGGAAACTGTTGAGGAATGTCTTAGTGAAGTGGAGGCGGCGCTTGTTGCCGCAACCCATATGCGGAGCGCGCCTGAACAGGTAGAGCTGTTCGATCGAATGCACGCGGCGATGCGGGAGTACGTCGGCAGCAAGAGATATGATGTAGCTATCGGCCTGCTCGGCGCCTGTGGGCCGCTGGCGACTAACCTAGTTGTGGGGCGCAAACTTCGCGAGGTTTATCAGGAGTACTGGAAGCATCTTAAGTCGACGTATCGGGGGTATGATGAGCGCTTAGAAGCCCTCCTCGGGCACCAACACGCAATGCTTACGCAGCATGGCAGCGGCGCGGAGTTGGACGAGTTTCTGCTGGCAAATCTAGCGCACGGTGACTTTCGGAAGGAAGCGGTCACTCGGGCCCTAGAGCGTGGGGATGCTGCGCTAGCCTTAGAATTAGCTGAAGTGGGTCTGAAAAGTGCGAGTCCATGGATGGGCATCACATGGAAGAAGTACATGGTCGAAGCGTATGCGCAGATGGGTAACGTTGGCAGGCAACGAGAGTTAACCGAGGATTTGCTGTTTGCGGACGGCTTTGTGTGGCATGCGCAGCTCAAAGCCTTGTATGCGGCAGAGGAATGGCCCATGGTGCGGGCGAAACTGGTGGGCCGGTACGAGGGAAAAGAACAGCGTGAGCATGACTTTATGGAATTTCTGGCTGCAGAAGGCCTAGTGGATAAAATATTGGAACGCTGCCGAAAAAGCGGGCATCTGCTGGAGACATGGTACCCGTACTTGACAGAACACTATGGGGCAGAAGTTAAGCACCTGTTTATACAGCACATTATGCGCTTGGCCATCCAAGCCAGTTCACGCAGTGCATATGCTGGGATTAGAAGGGTAGCACGCCTGTACCGCGAGGCCTGTGGCGATGCGGCAGAAGCTGAGATCATAGCTGCACTCAGGCAGACATATGCGCGCAAGCATGCCTTTATGGACGAGCTCTCGCGCTAGCGCCACCAGCAGCAGGGACGCCAGCAGCGGGGACGGAGCCTTTTGCTTGTTACTTGCTACGACGGTACCTAGTTGCCCTAGCGGCTCCGAAGCGAACAATCTTCCCTTGGCGTAGTAGATCGTTAAGCACATTGGTGGCTGGAAAGGATGAGCATTGGAGGAGGTTTTCAACATCGCGGCGAGTCACCGTACCTTGGTGAGCTAAGAGCTGAAGTACCTTGTCCGCATCTGCTAGGGCGGAGTCAATGACGGGGTTTTCATTAATGTTGGGTAGTTGCACCAAGAAGGATGATGGGGCGGGCGAAAACTTAGGTTGGCGAGAGTGCCCAGCATAGCTCTCAATAATTCTTTGAATTCCTGTTCCATAGCTTTCTACCAACTCTAGCCGGTAAAATACGGCGGCTAACACGGCATTTCGTGATTGAGAAACGCCGCTCATGATATCAGCAAGTGTTAGGCCCTTGACTAGACCACCAAGGGACAAAAACTCCATGCGGTCTGCGAATATGTTTATAAGGATACTACCGGAGTAATCGTAATCACGGTGCACGATGCAGTTTAGCAGAGCTTCCCTGAGCGCATGTCCTCGAACTTCACTTGGCGCTCCGCATAGAACTTGCTTGCGTACGCAAAGGTAAGCTCTTGGTTGGGGGAGCGTGCCTTGTCAAAGGTTGTGCCGTCACTATCGCGGATCATTTGTCGGATTGCTTCTTCGCTCGCGGGTGCCGCGATGACGCCATGGCGCACGGACACCCCGCTGGGTTTAAGGCCTTTGTCAGATAAATGATAAGGTCGTTTTGCGCCGCGCGATACGCAGATGCGAATGATGCTCTTGCCTTGTTCTAGCAGTCGCTCAACTGTGGTATAGGAAGAAAGATCTGGCCTGATGCCATTAAGGATCATATTGCTGATGCGTTCCATTTCTGCTTCGGTATTAGGTACGCCGACAACTTGGCCATCGCGAGCAATTCCTATGAAGATTTCGCCACCGTTTGAATTAGCAAATGCCACAATTTCCTTCTTGATGTCAGCCGTTACTGCTTCCTTCAGCTCAACAAGCGCGCTTTCACTGTATCGCATCATAATCCCTCCTAATCGACATTTTCAATATTATATACATAATATCGCGATTTTATATCTATTTCAACTAGGACGGAGCCTTTTGCTAGTCGACTTGGAAAGGAGTTATGCGAAATGCCAAGACAAGCACGCGAAAAAAGCCCCACAGGGTATTACCACATCATGATGCGGGGCATCGACAGGGATTTTATCTATCAGTCTAGTAAAGACAAGACCTACTTTGTTGATCTGCTGAAGGAAGCTGAGCAGCTGGACATAGTAGCGTATTGCCTAATGGATAACCATGTGCACTTGGTGGTGCAGGGGGATATCGTGGCCCTCTCCTTAGCCCTGCGGAAGTTAAATATCAAGTATGCTATGCATTATAATTTTGTGAACAAGAGGGTAGGGCATGTATTTCAAAATCGCTATCGGAGCGAAATTGTCGAAGACGACAAGTACCTAGCACACCTGATAAGGTACGTGCATAATAACCCTGTGAAGGCCGGCCTCGTGGCCGAGGCGCGACAGTACAGGTGGAGCAGTTATGGCGAGTATCTAGGCAACCTCAACATAGTATCTCCTATACAAAAGCGGGTGGTCCTTGGACTCTTTCCTAAGGGAACCGAGAGCTTTAAGATATTTCACCTTGAGCCGGATGAGAACGAGTACCTAGACACCGCCGAGGATATAGAGCGCGACAGGCTAAAGCGTGCGCAAACCATAGTGGCTGCCTTTTGCAGCACACGGGAGATCAAAGACCATAGTTTTCTCAAGAGTAACCCAAAACAAACGGAGGAACTCGTGGCAGAACTGCTGCGCCACACCAAGCTAAGCCACCGCAAGATTGCCAGCCTGTTAGACATCAACGCGTACTACGTGCACCAAGTCAGTAGAGGCGGGAGCAGCTAGCACCAGGGGCCGAGCGCCAAGCACCAGGGACGGTGCCTGTTGCTTGGAATGCATAGCATTAGTTAAGGCCGCTTGAAGGTGCTTTAGATTTAGCATATAATCATGTTAGAAATTGGTTTAGGAGGAGCGCTGCAATGAGACTGACCGCTATTATCGAGCGTGAAGGCGATGGCTATGTCGCTCTGTGTCCGGAACTTGATATTGCGAGCCAAGGAAATACAGTGGAGCAATCGCGGAGAAATTTACTGGAAGCAGTGGAACTATTCTTTGAAGCAGCGTCTTCCGAAGAAATAGGGACCCGGCTACGCGGAGAGGTTTTTGTCACCCACATTGAGGTAGCGCGTGGGTAGGTTGCGGGTACTTAGCGGCAAAGAGCTGTGCGTGATTTTGTCTGCGCACGGCTTTATTGAGGTGCGGAGGCGAGGTAGCCATATTATTATGCAGAAGATGATCCTCCAGAGCACGATAACCGTCCCGATCCCAGATCACAGCGAAATTCGAATTGGGACGCTTCAATCGCAAGCACCAGGGACGGAGCCTGTTGCTAGGAAGAAGGCGCCATGCGTTGCATTTCTGTGTGCTCTTTTGTATACTAATATGTAGAGGAGGTGAGCTACATGGCGAGTACTACGGTAAGGTTAGCCGAGGAACATGTTCGTATGTTGAGGGAGTTAGCAAAGCAGTCAAATGAGTCTATGCAGATTGTGCTGGGCAAGGCGATTGAATCTTATAGGAGACAACTTCTCCTTCAGGCGACTAATGATGCCTATGCCTGTCTAAAGGCTGACGCCGTCTTGTGGGCAGAAGAAGTGGCCGAACGGCAGATCTGGGAATTTACGCTCGGTGACGGCTTGGAGGACAGAAAGTGAGGCCTTCGCGAGGTGAAATCTGGCTGGTGTCGCTCGACCCTGTCGTGGGGCGCGAGCAAGCAGGCATGCGCCCAGCACTAATTGTGTCGGTTAATCAGTTTAATCATGGGCCCGCCGAACTGGTCGTTCTAGTGCCTATAACTACAACACGCAGGAATGTACCTCTACATGTCACGCTAAGCCCGATCGAAACAGGGCTTAGTTACGTGAGCTCTGCGAAGTGCGAGGACGTAAGGTCGGTATCTTTGAAGCGACTAGATCGCTGTCTAGGAGCTGTTGCTCCTAGCACGCTGGAGTTAGTCGAAGATCGAATGCGCATCCTGTTGGGTTTATAGTAGCATCGGATACGGCTAGCTAAGCATGCGATAGCAGCGTACTTCTGATCGGTTAATGCGAGATAGAAATGAAAGGGGAAGGGGTGCAAGCAGCAGGCTCCGTCCCTACTGCTTGAGGAACAGGCTTTCAAGGTTCGCGCGCTCGCCGGGGTGTTCGCGCGCTTGCAGGGGCTCGGGCAGGTTATCGCGCTGGCCTAATTTGCCGATGGCGATGACGGCCATAGGCGCGAGGTCGCTCGGTAGTTGGTAGAGCTCTTGCGCTTTCTTTTTGCTAAAACCGCCCATGCCGTGGGTAATGAGCCCGCGGCTTTGTGCTTCGAGCGAGAGGTAGCCCCAGGCGGTGCCGGCATCGAACATGTGCCAGTAGTTGTCTTGGCCGGTTTCTGAGAAGGTCTTTTTGGCGAGAATAAGGAGTAGGGCCGGGGCATGCTGGGCCCATTCTAGGTTGCTTTCGGCGAGGATGCTTTGCATTTTCGCCAGTTCGTCGGGGGTCGTGGCGAGGATAAAGCGCCAGGGCTGCTCGTTAAAGCACGACGGTGCATAGCGTGCGGCTTCGCAGAGTGCTAAGAGTTCGGGCATGGCGACTGGTTCAGCACTAAAGGCACGTGGGGACCAGCGGGCCTTGATAAGGTCTAAAATGTCGTGGTTAAAGTCTCTTGGCATTAGTAACGTCCTCCCATGTTGTAGTTATAGTAGTGTGCCGTGCGCCACAAGTACGACTTGACCGCCGACATGGACTGCAATGCTACCCTTTTGTTCCTCGGCTTTGAGCAGGAGCAAAGACGGGCGGCCGATTTCGTAACCTTGCTCGACGCGCGCGGTGAGCGAGGTGGTGCCGTTGTAACGGTACTTGACTAGGTAGGCGGCCAGGCAGCCATTGGCGCTACCTGTGGCAGGGTCTTCGGGTATGCCGAGGTAGTCGGTAAAGACGCGGGCGTTGTAGTCGTTTTCGCGGTTATAGGTCTCGGGGGCAAAAACGAGGATGTTCTTCGCGGTAAGGGCGGCGACATAGTCAAGTAGACGGCGGGTCTCGGGGCGGCACTTTTTTACCGCGGCGAGATTTTTAAGGGGAACAATTATAAAGGGCAGCCCTGTGCTTACCTCTTGGATGGGGAAGCGGGAGTCGATGTCCTCTAGGGTTAGGCCGAGCAAGTCTGCCATGCCCTGAGGGTCAAGTGTGCTTAAGAACGAGGGCTGTACTTGCCTCATCCAGAGGGTGTGGGGCAGGCCAGCATCGTAGGTAAAGGTGACGGGGATTTTACCGACGGCAAGGTTTAAGACCAACTCGGCGACTTCGTGCTGCAAAATGGTCTGCTGAATGACATAGGCTGTGCCTAGGGTGGGGTGCCCGGCAAAAGGGACCTCTTCGCCTGGGGTAAAAATGCGCACGTCAAAACCCCCCTCGCGCGGGGAATCAGAGTAAATAAAGGTCGTCTCGCTGTAGTTCATCTCTTTGGCGATGGCTAGCATTTCGGCGCTGGTCAGTTTGGCGCTGTGCCTGACAACTGCCAGCTGATTGCCCGCGTACTTATGGGGGGCAAAGACGTCGAGGATGTAAAAGGGGTAGCTCACCTACAGACCTCCTTTAGTTAATGCTTGTCTGATGGCAGGAAGAAAAGCGTGCGGTGAAGAATTAGAGAAATCGTTAGGGACAAATTTTAATAGGTTACGAGGAGGCGCAATTAATGACGCGATTAGTTGAAAGGTTTTTAAGGTATGTCCAAGTGGATACGGCTTCTGATGCCAATTCTCCGACACAGCCCAGCACAGCAAAGCAGCTCGACCTAGGCAAGATACTGGTAGCAGACTTGCTCGAACTAGGCCTTGCAGACGCTCATCTTGATGAGTATGGCTACGTGTACGCCACTTTGCCTGGCAATGTGGAACATAGTGTGCCCACGATTGGCCTAGTAGCCCATGTTGACGTGGTGGCCGATGTGCCGAGCGCGGGCATTAAGGCGCGTATTGTCAAGGACTACGACGGAGGCGACATCGTGCTAAACGAGGAGCAAAGTATTGTGCTTTCGCCTGCGGAGTACCCCGAGCTTAAGCTCTGCACGGGGGACGACCTTATTGTTACCGATGGTACGACCTTGCTCGGAGCAGATAACAAGGCCGGCATTGCTGAGATTATGGCGGCCGTGGAGTATCTTTTGCAGCACCCCGAGATTAAGCGAGGCACGGTGCGCATTGCCTTTACCCCGGATGAAGAGATTGCGCGCGGTACGGCTAAGTTTGACCTGGCGAAGTTTGGGGCGGACTACGCCTACACACTTGACGGCGGTGCCCTAGGCGGCATTGAGTACGAGACCTTTAACGCGGCGTCGGCCAAGGTTACTGTTAAGGGGCGCAATATTCACCCCGGTGCGTCGAAGAACAAAATGAAGAATGCCCTGCTCCTTGGGGTTGATTTTAACAGTATGCTGCCACCCGCCGAGCGCCCAGTGCATACCGAAGGGTACGAAGGTTTTTATCATTTGACGGAAGTGCAGGGGACTCCGGAGCAGGCTGTGCTAAAGTATATAGTTCGCGACCATGATAAAGAGAAGTTTGCCGCGCGAAAAGAACGTTTAGGTGAAATCGGCCGCTACCTTAACGGCGTCTACGGAGAGGGCACCTTCACGGTAGAAGTAGCGGACTCTTACTACAACATGGCCGAGAAGATCTTGCCGGCCATGCACATCGTGGATTTGGCCAAGCAAGCCATGCGCGAGATTGGCGTTACGCCTATCACTACCCCGGTAAGGGGTGGTACGGACGGTGCTAGGCTCTCTTTTATGGGCTTGCCCTGCCCTAATATCTTTACCGGCGGGCATAATTACCACAGCACGCATGAGTACGCTTCTATCCAGACCATGGAGAAAGCTGTGGAGCTAGTAGTGAAGATAGTGGAGATGAACGCCCGCTAAATTTTATCCGTACCCTCTGTTAAGAGCTTGTACTCCCAGATGGTGTAGCCGTCGTCTCCGCTAAAGCCGTTCATCTGCGGCAGGTCTCCCAGGGCGTTTTGCGGCGGCTGCCATAGCTCGAGGTAGAGTTCTTTTTCGTCGGGCAGCCACTGTAGCAAGTCTAAGAAGGCGGCCTGTACTGCGTCTTCTTCGCCGCACAGGGGGAAGAGGGCGCGGTACTCATCGTGTATGGCAAAGCCAGACCAGACTAAAATTTCGGGCGTTCCCCATACCCAGAGGTCCTCCTCGGCGATGAATTTCTCTAGCGCCGCGCGGGATACAGGCTGCCACTTCCAGCTGGCAAAAATAGCGCTACTTGGGGCATAGGACTGTCCTAGTTCCCACATGCGCTCTAAGTCATCGGCTTGGGCTTTGCGCCAGAGGGTGCTCTCTTTAGGCAGGCCAGATTCGCGCGCGGGGATTTTTTTGCCCACTCTCGAGTAATCGCATGCTTTGCGAAAGCCGGCTCTCTCCGTCATAGTGAGCGAGGGGGTGTTGTCGGCGTCGATACCTAGGTAGGCATGGGTGCAATGTGCTGCCCTGGCCACCGCGAGACTGGCGGCTGTGAGTGCGCTGCCGACGCCGGCGCGGCGGACCTTGGTGTCAACGCGCATGCCCTGTAGCCAGCAGCTGCTATCTGGTAGAAAGTGCGTGTAGCAGGTGCCGATGATTGCGCCGGATTCGTCTCCCTCTTCGGCCACGAGTACCACGCCGCGGTCAGTTTCCTCTACCCAGCTAATCCAAGTATGTGGCAGGTAGTCGTCTTCCCAAATGCTGGCGAGCATGGCCATGACTTTAGGGGTGTCGGTAATTGCGGCTCTTCTGATGTTCAAGTTCTTCTCCCCTTTGCGCTTGCTAGGTATATCCTTGCGATATACTTAGGTATATCCTTGCGATATACCTAGGTATATCCTTGCGATATATATAGGAATATCGTTACGATAGTAGTATGACTAGATTATACATGTTTTCGGACAAGATTTCGCATAGGGGAGGGTATTTATGACATCTCTTTCACCCCGACTTACGGCCTTGCTAGAGCTGCTCACCCCCTGTCGCTGCCTGGCGGAGATCGGTAGTGACCATGGTTTGCTCATTACGACTGCGGTGGCATGTGGAGTTGCCGAGCGCGGCGTGGCGGTAGAGATAAACCGTTCGCCGTACCTAGAGAGCCAAAAGGCAGTCTTGACGGCAGGACTCGAGGACAGGATCGAAGTGTGCCTTGGCGATGGCCTTAAGCCCTTGGCCGTAGGAGAAGTAGATGCCCTCTGCATCGCTGGCATGGGCGGCGGAACAGTGGCGCGCATACTGGCTAGGGGCGAAACAAAACTTACCGCGGTTCGGCAGTTAGTGCTGCAGCCGAATGTCGACGCGGCGGAACTTAGGCAGTACTTGCTTACTAGCGGCTATGCAATCGTGGACGAACGCTTAGTTTTAGATGGCGACTACCTGTACCAAGTGCTGCGCGCCGAACCAGGCGAGGGCGGCTCGTACTCGCCGCTTGAACTTGAATATGGCCGCCAGAACCTTGCCCGGCATGACCCATTGCTGCTACAGCTGTTGTCGCGCGACTTGGCGCATTGGCTCAGGGTGCGCGATGAGTTGACTAAGGGCAGGGGCGAGAGTATCGCTAGGCGGCAGAGTGAGGTAGAGGAGAGGATTACCCTGCTAAAAGAGGCCGTAAGCCATGCCTCGCTCTAGGCGTAGGTAGACGAAAGAGGGGCTCTGCTTAAAGCATGCCCCTCTTTTTCTTAATGTCGATTGCTACCTGGGCGGCTATTCTTCCTGCACTTGCTCCCTGGTCTACTATTCTTTTCCGTATTGTTCGTAAACTTTGCCGACCATCTTGATGGAAGGTGTGAGTGTTTGGTCGCCCTCTTCTGCCCACTGCGCCGGGCACGCCTCACTGTCGTGGTTGGCGAGGTAGCGGTTGGCTTTGAACTTGCGCATCAACTCATCGATATTGCGGCCGATGTTGAAGTAGTTGATCTCAGAGTTCATAAGCTTGCCGTCGGGGCTGATAATGAAGGTGCCGCGTAGGGCGAGGCCTGAACTTTCATCGTAGACGCCGAACAAGCGCGAGATATTGCCGGTGGGGTCGGCACCCATGGGGTATTTAACGTCCTCCAGCATTTTTTCTACGCGTTGCCAAACCAAGTGGGCGTACTTGGTGTCCTTGCTCACCGTGATGACTTCAGCGCCTAAACGCTTAAATTCTTCGTACTTGGCGGATATGGCGGCAAACTCTGTGGCGCAGACGAAAGTGAAGTCGCCGGGATAGAAGAAGAGGATGGTCCATTTGCGCTCAGCCTTGAGCCTTTCTAAACTGATTTCGCTGAACTCAACGGCAGCTGTGTCTAGCACATCGAGCCTGAAATTTGGAACATCTTGGCCTACTTTAACTGTGAAATTTTCGAACATCATGCATTCCCCCTAAATTTGGTACAAGAAACAAGAGACAAGAGACAAGAAGCAAGAGGCAGGAAATAAGAAGCAGGAAGTGGGAGACGGGCAGGCGGGAGAAGGATATTGTTGGTCGCAAACAGTAATCATTAGCTGTTGAGTAAGTTTATCATGTGCGCTTTGAAGCTGTCAAGAGTAAGATGCCACGAGCGCAGAAAAATTATAATCAAGAAAATGGAAGCTTGTTTCTATTGCAAAATGCGCTAAAAAAGCATAGAATATAGTGTCGAGTGAATTGAGCAGTCGCGCCGTCAAATCGGCGAGGAAAGTCCGGGCTCCGCAGGGCAGAGTGCTGGTTAATGGCCAGTCGGGGTAACCTGAAGGAAAGTGCCACAGAGATATACCGCCCCTCGGGGTAAGGGTGAAAAGGTGAGGTAAGAGCTCACCAGCGACCTGGTGACAGGTACGGCTAGGTAAACCCCACTTGGAGCAAGACCTAATAGGGGAGAGTTAAGAGCTGCCCGCTCGTTCTCCCGGGTTGGTCGCTATGCGCACCTTGGTGCGAAGGAGGTCTACGGCAACGTAGATCCTAGATAGATGACTGCTGCCGCGCGAGCGGTACAGAACCCGGCTTATAGATTCACTCGACAGCTGTTAATTGCGCCAATGCCTTTACTCTGCTATAATCCTAGCAAGTGCATACACGTTGATTCAGGGGGCTATGCAACACGCCTGTGCAGCGTGGAAAGAGGACCTTTCGTCCCTTGTGGGACGGGGTCTTTTTGTTTTTTTTGAGAAAGGGGAGTTCTTGATGACGGTTACCATGGACAAGATTGTGGCACTCTGCAAAAGCCGTGGCTATGTTTTCGCTGGCTCTGAGATTTACGGTGGGCTGGCCAACACCTGGGATTATGGACCGCTAGGGGCCGAGCTAAAACGGAATATTAAGAAGTTGTGGTGGCAGAAATTTGTGCAAGAATCACCCTACAATGTGGGCCTAGACTCCGCCATTCTTATGAACCCAGAGGTATGGGTGGCCAGTGGCCATGTGGGTGGTTTCTCAGACCCGCTTATTGACTGTCGGGCCTGCAAGAGCCGCTTTCGGGCTGACCACCTGGTAGAGGAAGCGGCCAAAGTGAATGTGGACGGCTGGGCGCAGGCACAGCTTAAGAGTTACATAGATAGTGAAAAGCTCAAATGTCTAAAATGCGGGGCGCATGACTTTACGGAGATTAGACAGTTTAACCTAATGTTTAAGACCTACCAGGGTGTCACCGAAGACTCAAGGGCCGAGATTCACCTGCGGCCGGAGACGGCACAGGGTATTTTTGTTAACTTTCGTAATATAGCGCGCACTACCCGGCGCAAGCTGCCCTTTGGAGTAGGGCAAATCGGCAAGGCTTTTCGCAACGAAATTACACCGGGCAACTTTGTCTTTCGCACGCGCGAGTTTGAGCAGATGGAGCTGGAGTTTTTCTGCCAGCCCGGCACGGACTTAGAGTGGTTTGCCTACTGGCGCAAGTTCTGCCACGAGTGGCTGCTGGCCATTGGTCTTCGCCCAGAGAGTGTACGCCTGCGTGACCATGCTAAAGAAGAGCTCAGCCACTACAGTGCCGCGACGACAGATATTGAGTTTAAGTTCCCCTTCGGCTGGGGCGAGCTGTGGGGCATTGCCGACCGTACAGATTTTGACCTTAAGGCCCACATGGCGAAGTCAGGCGAGGATATGCGCTTTCTTGACGCCGAAAGCAACGAAAAGTTCGTACCCTATGTTATTGAGCCCTCCCTAGGTGTGGAGCGCTTAGCCCTAGCATTACTGGCAGATGCTTACTGTGAAGAGCAGCTCGCCCCAGACGATTCGCGGGTCGTGCTGCGGCTACACCCAGCAGTCGCCCCCCTTAAGGCGGCCATCTTGCCGCTTAGCAAAAAACTAGGCTCAGAGGCAGAAGTGCTTTATCGCGAGCTCGCCAAGCATTTTATGGTGGAGTATGACGAGGCGGGAAGTATCGGCAAGCGCTACAGGCGTCAAGATGAAGTAGGCACACCGTTCTGCATTACTTTCGATTTTGAGTCGCTAGAAGACCGCGCCGTCACTGTGCGCGAGCGCGACTCTATGGCCCAGGTGCGCATACCGATCGATACCCTGAAAGAGTATATTCGGAGTCGCATCACCATCGACTAGAAGTGGGAAGTGGGGATAGAGCTATGGCGAGAGTTTTTTCGGGCATTCAGCCCTCGGGGATTTTAACCCTCGGTAACTACTTAGGTGCGCTTAAGCATTTTGTGGAGCGGCAAGCTCTGCACGAAGCCTTTTACTGCATTGTAGATTTGCACGCCTTAACACTGCCCCAAGACCCCGCCGCGCTGCGCGAGCAAGTGAGGACTCTGGCCGCGGTTTACTTGGCGGCCGGTCTAGACCCCGAGCGGGCCACGCTCTTTGTGCAGTCACAGGTGCCAGAGCACAGCGAACTGGCTTGGCTTTTGCAGTGCCTGAGTTACCTCGGTGAGCTTAGCCGCATGACGCAGTTTAAAGAAAAGGGAGAGGGCCGCGAGTCTGTCTCAGTCGGCCTCTATACCTACCCTGTTTTACAGGCTGCCGATATTTTGCTCTACGATACGGAGCTTGTACCCGTAGGGGAAGACCAGAAGCAGCATATTGAGCTTTGTCGCGATATCGCCCTGCGCTTTAACCAGCGCTTCGGCGATGTTTTCGTCGTGCCCGAGCATCAAATCGCGAAGCTCGGGGCACGTATAATGAGCCTTGATGACCCAGCAAAGAAAATGAGCAAATCTAGCCCTACCCCGGCGAGCTATATTAGCCTGCTCGATACGCCAGAGACGATGCAGAAGAAGATTATGCGCGCTGTTACAGACACAGGCAGCGAAGTAAAGTACGACCCCGAGCAAAAGCCCGGGGTGTCAAATCTCTTGGTTATAAACGCCTTGCTCAGCGAGCGCAGTATCGCTAGTCTCGAGGAGTTGTTTGTGGGCAAGGGCTATGGGGCGCTTAAAAAGGACACCGCCGAAGTAGTGGTTGCCGTGCTAGACCCCCTGCGGCGGCGCATCCTCGAGTATCTAGAGTCGCCTGACCTTGATATGACTATGCGAGCGGGGGCCGAAAAGGCCAGGGCTGTGGCTAGCGTGACGTTAAGCCGTGTGCAGAAGGCCATGGGCTTACGCTAGAGGCCTTACCACCTGCCGCCTGCGCCACCGCCGCCGGAGCGTCCGCCACCGAAACCGCCACCACCGAAGCCGCCGCCAAAGCCGCCACCCCGGCCACCGCGGCCACCCCGATTCATGCTGCCTAGGCCATGTCCGAGGAGAAACCAGAGCATGCTACGTCCGCCCCTAGTCATAAGAAGGGCCAGGATGATGACCAAGAATACTCCGGAGCCCAGCATGTCGGCCCACGAGGCAGTGTTCTCCCCCGGTATGGCTACTGCGGTGGTGTCGATGGTTACATTGTGCTCGCGTTCGAGGCGGGGAACGATGCCGTCTGTGCTGAGCAGGGCTAAAGCCAGCCCGTCGTAGAAGCGGCCTTCGCCAAAGGCAGGGGTAATGTACTGCCGCATAAGAGCGCCGAGGTAGCTATCGGGCAGCACGCCTTCAAGGCCGTAGCCGGTGTGAAAGCGAAACTCGCGCTCCTCTATGCTCACCAGAATTAGCATGCCGTTATTTTTTTCGCGCTTGCCAATGCCCCACTCGGAAAAGAGCCGTTGCGAAAAGGTAAGGGCCGTCTCTCCACCGAGATTAGGCATGGTGACGATTACTAATTCTGCGGTGGTGGCTTGCTCTATACCCTGTAGTACCTGGGTGAGGGTGTCACTTTGCGAAGGAGAGAGTATCTTGGCAAAGTCATTGACAAAGGTGAGCTCTGCCGGACGCGCCGGCACTGCCGCGAAGGAGATGGCGGGCACGAAAAGTAGTAGTATGAAGATTAAAGCGCAGGCTCTTCTCACAGAGCATCCCCCCTCTAACTAGTTAATTGCCTAAGTTGACGCGTGGCGCCTGTTGTGCAGCGGGGTCAGCCTGAAAGTAGGGACGGCTGCTGTAGCCAAACATACGGGCCATGATGACCGCAGGGAAAGAGAGTATGCGCGTATTGTACTGCCTGACCACGGCATTGTAGTTGTCGCGCTCGACGCTGATGCGGTTTTCGGCGCCGGCGAGCTCATCCATAAGGCGGGCGACTGACTCTTGCGCTTTTAGTTGCGGGTAGTTTTCCATGACGACTAAGAGCCGGCTGAACGCGCTCTCGAGTTCGTTGCTGGCCGCCACCCTTTCGTCGACCGTGCGTGCCCCGGCCATTCTGGCTCTAGCGTCAGCGATGTTGCCAAAGACCTCGGCCTCGTGTGCCATATGCCCCTTGACCGTCTCCACTAAGTTGGGTATAAGGTCAAAGCGGCGCTGCAGCTTGCTTTCAATTACGGCGTACTGGGCGTCAACTTCTTGGGATAAGCTCACGAAACTATTGTAGGAGCTACCCAAAAACATGCCTACTACAGCAATGAGACCTACGACGATCAGTAGTGCGCCGAGAATACGTCCTTGTTGGTTCACAGTAATCACTCCTTGCTCTGCTCTAAAGTTTTGTCACGCTTATACTACGTGTGAGGAGCAGCTAAGTTTCAGCGAATTTGAGGTGCAGTAATGGATAAGAGGCTCTTGGCACCCCTAGGGGTTGTCGGTGAAAAGATGCAAGGCCGCGACTTTCAGTTCTTGCAGGTTGAGACGGACGGGCGTCGGGTAGAAATTAGCCCGCTGTGGGGGCGTGCGGGCTTTGTGGTACAAACAAAGGGCGAGAGCACCTACGAGGTACCACTAGAGGATATCACAATGTGGCTGGAGCAGCATATTGGTGCGGCGAAAAAAGTTCTTCTGCGGTGCGTCCTGCGCAGCACAGAAACTCTCGTGACTCTCGAGTCTGGTAAAATTAAGGTGCATACTAAGGCCGCGGAGCATCTTAGGAGTGACGCCGGAGCGCCGCCATCCGCGCACAGCCAGGCAGTAATCACGGGAACGCGGCAAGATTTTATTAAGGCCGAGCCAGCGCGTAAAATGCTTACGGCGCTAGGCATTATGAGCCCTACAGGCGAAATTAAGGGCGACAAGAGACGCAAATTTTACCAGGTGGACCGCTTTATAGAGCTCCTATCGCACATGGTGGCGGACTGGCCGCGCGGCGAGGAACTAGTGGTGCTAGACTGTGGTTGTGGCAAGTCTTACCTGTCTTTTGCCTTAAACTACTACTTGCACGAAGTGCTCGGCATTAAGTGCTTTTTCATAGGCATTGATCAAAACCAAGATGTAGTGGACGCCTCGCGCAGAATTCAAGAGGAATTGATTTATCGCAACATGGAGTTTGTCCGAGCAGAGGTAAGCAATTACGTACCCAGCAAAAAACCGCACTTAGTCCTGAGTCTGCATGCCTGCGACACAGCCACCGACGAAGCGTTAGCACTCGGTCTCGCCATGCAGGCCAAGTACATTATTGCCGTGCCCTGCTGCCAAGCCGCGCTCACTGAAAGCATCGACTATGGCGCGCTGCAGAGTTTGGCTCGTCATGCCCTGCTAAAACAGCGACTCGCCGATGTCTTGACCGATGGCCTGCGGGTGTTGGCGTTAGAGGCGGCGGGCTACAAAGTGAGTGTTGTAGAGTATGTCTCGCCGCTCGATACACCTAAGAACTTGATGATTCGCGCCGAGCGCAGTCAGACCACGCCTAGTGCTAGAGCCTATGACGAGCTCAAGCGCGTGCTCAAGGTCGAGCCGTGGATTGACCGCCTCAGTAGGTGAATATTTTTCGTCCGGCGAAGGAATTTGCCCCTGCATGGCAAATATGGTCTGGTGGAAGATAGCAAGGAGGAATCATTTTATGAAAAGGCCTTTGTCAGAAACGGACTTGCTAAGGATGCAGTTTATCTCCTCCCCCGAGATGTCCCCCTGCGGCAAGACGATTGCCTTCGTTAAGACCCACATCGAGGGCGAGACGATGGAGTATCGCTCGCATATTTTTGCCGTACCTACCGGCGGTGGCGATTTGCACCAACTAACAGCTGGCGGCAAGGCTGAGACTGCGCCGCGCTTTTCACCCTGCGGCACAAAATTAGTTTTTGTCTCCGACCGCGGTGTAGATAAGCAGCTTTGGCTGCTAGACCTAAGTCTAGGGGGCGAAGCACGGCCCTTGACTACCATGCGCTATGGCGCGACTAACCCCGTGTGGTCGCCCGACGGACAACAGCTCGTCTTTTTATCGCGTGCTAGTGGTAGTGACGATGTCGCTAGGCTGCTTACGCCCCGTACCCAGCAGGAAAAAGAAGCGGAAGAAAAAAACCGCCGTGAGGAAGCCAAGGTAGTTGATAAGATTAAGTACAAAGCCGATGAAGCTATGGGCCTTCTTGATGGCAAGCATAGCCATGTATGGGTGGTAGGCTTAGAGGGTGGTACACCGCGCCGGCTGACCGAGGGAGATTTTGACCATCATAGCCCGAGCTTCTCGCCCTGCGGAAGCTACCTGGCTATTAGCAGCAACCGCGACAGCGACACGGAGTTTGCTCCCTACGACAGCGACATATATTCGGTAACTCTAGCCACTGGTGAAATTAAACGCCTAACTGCGACCCCTGGGCCGGCCGCTGACCCAGTATGGTCGCCTGATGGAAAGCACGTGGCCTATGTAGGGCACACGTTAGAGTACCGTTTCGCGACTTTAAATCGCATCTACCTGGTGTCGTCCTGTGGTGGCGAGCCGGTATGCGTGACTTCCGGCTTTGACCGCAGCATTGGTGACCACACTAATTCGGATTGTCGCTACGGCGATGGCGGGCGCTCCTTGACTTTTTCGGCCGACGGGCAACGCTTGTACTTCATGGCCAGCGACCGCGGCGACACCCATGTCTACGTGGTCAGGCTAGACACACGCACCGTAGATCAAGTCACCCGCGGGCGTCGCCATGTGCAGGGCTTATCATTCGATAAGAATACGAGCGTGGCCGCCATGTGCGAAGCAACTTTCTTGCAGCCTGCCGAAATTTACGTTCTCGAGGCGGATGGCAGCGAAAGGCAGCTAACCCATGTTAACGCCGCTCTGTTAGCCGAGATCTCACTCAGTGAGCCCGAGGAATTCTGGTACGAGGGCGTGGATGGCTGGGATATTCAGGGGTGGCTGATGAAGCCTGTGAACTTTGCAGAGGGGAAGAAGTACCCCGTTGTTTTAGAAATACATGGCGGGCCACACACGCAGTACGGGTGTTCCTTTTTCTATGAGTTTCAGCTGCTCGCCAGTAATGGCTTTGGCGTGCTCTTTACCAACCCACGCGGCAGCCATGGGTACGGGCAGACCTTTGTCGACGCTGTGCGCGGCGACTATGGCGGCAATGACTATGGCGACTTGATGCTCGCCGTAGACCACGTTGTGGCTCTGCCATGGGTAGACAAAGCGCGCCTCGGAGTTACGGGGGGAAGCTATGGCGGCTTTATGACCAACTGGATAGTGGGGCATACGGATCGCTTCAAGGGCGCAGTAACACACCGTAGCATCTCAAATTGGCTGAGCTTCTACGGCGTGAGCGACATTGGCTATACTTTTACCGAGTTTGAGATAAATGGAAATCCATGGGATGACCAAGCGCTGCTGCTCAAGCGCTCTCCCATTAGCTATGTCAAAAACGTCAAGACCCCTACCTTGGTCTTGCACTGCGAGCAAGACATGCGCTGTCCCATTGAGCAGGGCGAGCAATTCTATGTCTACCTCAAAAAGCTCGGGGTTAAGACGCGCCTAGTGCGCTTTCCGGCGTCTAACCATGAGCTGACGCGAAGTGGCAAGCCGAAACTGCGCCTCGAGAATATGCGCCATGTGGTGGGCTGGTTCTTAGAAACAGTCATGTAGTTCTAATGTCTTTCTTTACCCTTGCGTTACGCTCCAGACAAAGTCTCGGATCTCTGTCAGGTTTTCGCCCAGCCAAACCATGGTGTGGTGTCGACCTTGGGCTGCTTCGTCCTGCCTAGGGTCGGCCGCGCCGCTGTAGTGCTCGCTTAAACCAAAGAGACCGCGCAGTAGCTGGCAGTACCAGAGGCGGGGCATCTCTAGATAATCTGCTGGGGTGAGATTGCCACCGACCGCCTGGTAGCCCTGTAAAATGGCCTTGGCCCAAGCGTAATTGAAGTCTTGGCCGTCAAAGCAGGTGAAGCTAATAGCGCGCATGAGCTCAAGTGAGGGGAAGGCATAGCAAGTCTGGTCGAAGTCAAGCACGCCGCTAACCTCGCCCCTCTCACCGAAGATGATGTTGTCGAGATGGTAGTCGCCATGTATGGCTTGGCGCGCTAAGTGAAAGAATTGCTCGGGGGCAACATCGAGGCTCTGCATGGCTTGGATACGATAGGTCAGGGAGTCTAGGGCGAAAATGTCGAAGGCGTCGCGATACTCCTTAGCCTGTACAACTTTGAGCAAGTCAAAAACGCGCGGTAGCGAGGCCTGGCTTCCCTTCCATAAGGTGCTGTACAGCTTGTCTGCCGTGGGGAAGTTACGCAGACTCTGGTGGATACTGCCTAGCATTTTGCCCATGCTAAGGCATTCAGCGAGGCCAAGCAGGCGGCGTGATATATTTCGGCCAGGGATAAATTTGAGCAGTAAGTAGCGTCGCTTGTCGAGGCTTAGCAAGGGCTGGTGGCCTCTCGCTGTCACCACCTGAGGAACGGGAAATCCTAAAGGGGCGAGGTAGCTGGTCACCTCTAAACCGTCCTGAATACGCTTGTCCTCTACCGCATCACTATAGACCTTCAGACAGTAGAGCAGGCCATCGACTGTGGTTATTTTATAGGTACGGTTTATACGCCCTGTGGTCAGAAGCTCTGCACAGGCGACATCGATGTGGTAGTGGTCGTGAAGCAGCTGCCGCATCTTCATTCTTGGCCCTCCTGTCCTAAGTATTAAACTAGTATCTTCGCCAAATTCGTTGTAACTCCTTGTCAGGCGCGGTGGAGCTTGAAAATTAGGGCGAGAGGATAGAAAGAAAGCGCGATTACTACACCAGCAAGCAGGATGCGGGGCAGGCCGGCTAGCGCCAAGACATCTAGGGCGTAGAGCGTCATAAACAGAGAGACCGCCGCGGCAGTTGCCCCGCGCAGTATGATGCTCGTGGTAGCTTTTGTTCCCCCGGTCTCTTTTAGTACGGCCACCAAGCCGAGCACCGCGCCACAGGATGTACCGACCATGATGGCAAAGACGGCCGCGGTGATGCCTAAAGAGCCATAAAAACGTGACAGTATAATGATGGTAAGGCTACTAAGTAAGGTAGATATGACTGCGTTTCGCGTTGGTAGAGCAGGCTTGCCTAGGCCTTGTAAAGTCGCGGTGGTAATGTGCTGCAGGTAGATGAGCCAGGCCACCCAGCCTAGCAGTGCGAGTAGTTGCCCTGCGGCAGGTACACCAAAGAGCAGCTGACAAAGCTCTGGGCCGACGGTGATAAAGAGGACGCTGCTTGGCATGCCAAGTAGGAGAGCATAACTTAGCCCGCGCTGAAAGCGGTGCTGTTTTTGCTTGGGGCTGGTAGAGTGGGTGCTTTCGGCCATCGCCGGCAAGAGATTGCTGGCCAGGGGGAAAGTTAGTACCGCGGGCAGAAAGAGCACGCTTAGAGCCATGCCCGTTAGTTGCCCATATAAAACGGCCGCTTCGGTTGCAGAATAGCCCATGAAGCGGAGCGAGCGGGGGAGCAGAACATTATTAAGTGTGGAGCTAAGGGCGAGAAAGATGCGCCCAGTTGCCACCGGCAGAACCATGGCGATTAGGGGTGCCATCTGACCTGGGGCAGGGGCCTTGTGGTGCCTAGTAGCGAGTAGTGCCGAGAGCCCGATGCTGATAAGGCCCAAGAGCTCGCCGCCGGTGTAGCCGAGCGCGAGTCCCATGGCCAGGGTCTCCGGGGGTGACGACCCTAACCGGGCGATGATGGCGAGCGCAAACACGGTGTGCGCCACTTGCTCAATGAGGAGCCCTAGTGCCACAAGCGACATAAACCGCATACCCTGGCAGAAACCGCGCAGTGCACCTGCCATAGCGATGATGGGCAAGGCAGGGATAAGGGCTAGCAGGGGTAGCAGTGTTCGTTCATCTTTGAGCAGGTCTACGGCAATGATGTGTCGACCGAAGAAGAGTATGAGCATGCTAAGAAAAGACGTGATGAGGGCCAGTAGGCACCCCGCCTTGAGAGTAGAGGTAGCACCGCTCATGCTGCCTTTTTGGCGGTGGTCGGTGACAATTTTGGCTACGCCAATGGAGATGCCGGCGGTAGCCACGGAGGCGATGCCTGTATAGAGCGGAAAGGCCATTTGGTACAGCCCTAGTGCTTCCTCTCCCACTGCTCGCACGACATAGGCGCGAAAGGCGATGCCGATGATGCGGTTACAGATTGCGGCGAGGCCGAGCACCACAGTGCCACCGATGAGCGAGTTTTGGCGCATGTATCTTCCCCCTTGGGATGATACATATGTCGCAAATTTAGGCGCATGCCTTATCGTCAGAAATTAGCGACTAGTTTGGGTGGTAGGAGAAAGCTGTGGCCATGACGAACAAACTAGTGAGAGCATAATTAGGGGGAGTAGGCAATTGAGCGAAGTCAGGTATGCTGAGAGGCTAAAGAACATGCAAGGCAATGTCATCCGTGAGATTCTTAAACTAACTCAACAGCCCGATATCATCTCGTTTGCGGGGGGCCTGCCGTCACCGGATTCGTTTCCGACAGAGATTTTGGCGGATATTGCCCGTGAGGTGATTTTAGAGCAGCGCGACGTTCTGCAGTATGGTACCACCGAGGGGTATCCTCCTCTGCGGGAGTTTATTGCGGAATGGGTCAAAGACATTGGTATTAACGCTACCGTCGATGAAGTGATTATTACTTCGGGTTCGCAACAGGGTATTGATCTTATCTCTAAGGCGATGATAGATGCAGGGGATACAGCAGTTATGGAAAGCCCCACCTACTTAGCGGCCATTCAGATTCTAAAAACGTACCAGGCGAACTTCTCTGTCGCTCATGGCGACCATGAGGGGGTTTGGGTCGACGAATTAGAACATATTATTGCCCGGGAAAACCCCAAGCTAGCCTACCTCGTGCCTACCTTTCAAAACCCTACGGGCATAACTCTGAACAAGCCGCGTCGGCAAGCTATTGGCGCCATGCTGGCGCGCCATAATACCCTGCTCGTTGAGGATGACCCCTATGGGCGCCTGTCCTTTACCGGAGAAATTATGCCGGCCATTAAGTCCTTCGACGTAAGTGACCGCGTGATCTACTTGGGGAGCTTCTCGAAGATTATCTCGCCAGGCTTACGCCTTGGTTTTGCCGTGGGAGAAAAGTCGATTCTGCGCAAAATGGTCATTGGCAAGCAGGGGACAGATGTGCACACCAACAATTTAGCGCAGGCCATGGTCTATGAGTTCTGTCGTCGCGGACATCTAGTGCCACATATAGAGAGTATTCGACAACGGTACAGTGAGAAACTGAGGGTGATGCAGGATTGTTTAAGACTGCTACCCGCGGAAATTAAGTGGACCAAGCCTACAGGGGGACTCTTTATCTGGGGTGAGCTGCCGCAGGGCATGGACGCGGCCAAGCTCTTGGTGGCGGCTGTGAAAGAGAAAGTGGCCTTTATTCCGGGCGAAAGCTTCTATGTTGAGGGTGGCCACAAGAGCACCCTGCGCGTTAACTTTAGCAACGCCACTCCGGACAATATACGAGAAGGTTTTAAGCGCCTGGCGCGGGCCCTAGAGAATTATGAGTAGTATGAATAGCCGGCAGGGGAAAGAAAGACCATGAAGGCAGTGCTACTCGCGGTTAATGCGAGTTTTTCGCACACTAGTTTGGCTGCTCGCTACCTTGCTGCCGCCTGTGTGGAGCAAGGGCTGCCGCTTAGCCTTGTGGAAAGCAACATAAACGAGCGGGCGGAAGTAATTACCGCCCGTCTCGTGAAGGAAGAGCCCGCTATCTTGCTGTGCTCGGTCTACATTTGGAACCGCCGGCTAGTAGAGGATATCTGCACACGCCTCTGCACCATGTATCCGCAAATAACGATCGTCTGGGGTGGCCCGGAAGTTAACGGCAGTTTAGAGGACATGTTCTCTAGGCTGCCCTTTCTCACTTACCTGTGTCAGGGTGAAGGCGAAGAGGTCTTGCCTGCGCTACTAGCGGCGCTATGGGCGGGAAGGGAGCCTAGTGGCGTGGGTATCAGCAGTAGGCAGAGTCACAGGGGGGCTAGCGCTAAAGTCGCCAGTCTTGATACTCTGCCTGACCCCTACGAAAATGAGGCGATTCTCTCGCCCGTAAAGATACACTATTTTGAGAGCAGCCGTGGCTGCCCCTATAGTTGTGCGTACTGCCTTTCGGCGCGAGAAGAAGGGGTGCGCTATATGTCGCTAGGCCTTGCCAAGGCTAGACTAGCTGCCTTGAGTACTAAGGTGAAACTTATTAAGTTCGTCGATCGCACCTTTAACGCCGACCCCGCACGTGCGCGCGAATTATGGCAGTACCTGCTCAACTTGCCGGGGGACTGCCGCTTTCACTTTGAGATTTGTGCCCATCTCTTGACAGAGCAGGATTTTGCCCTCTTGGACGACCCTAGGGCTACCCGCTTTCAGTTTGAGGTGGGCTTGCAGTCCACCTTGCCGTCAGCCTTGACCGCGATAAATCGGCCCATGAGGCCTGACCTCGTACTGGCCAAGGTAGAGAGGCTCGTGGCACAGGTGAAAGTCGAGGTGCATCTAGACCTTATCGCGGGGCTGCCTAGCGAGGGCAAGAGCGAATTTTTGGGGTCGCTAAACGCTGCTATGGCGGCACGACCACACCGTTTGCATCTTGGTTTTTTAAAGATACTTCCCGGTACGACCCTATCTGCTCTTAAGGATAACCATGGCTACGGGATTTTGCCGTATGCGCCATACGAGGTATTGCGAACCCCCGTCATGTCCCCGCGTGATTTTGCCGAACTTAAGGAGCTAGAGAGAGCACTCGAGCGTTTTTACAATGGGCGAGGCTCGACTGCTGCCTTGAGCTACGCTTTACAGTTTTTGCCGCCGAGTGCGCTCTTGGCGAAGTTAGCCTTGTCCGGCGAGGGGTTAGTGGAAGAAAAGCTGTACTTGGCCCTCTGTGGCGACGTACCGGAGCCCGAGCTTCTGCGCGAGTTATGCCGGTTTGATTTCTTAGCCTTAGAGCCGCATCGACAATTGCCGCCCTCCCTCGCCTCTGGGGGGGGCGAAGAAGGGCGACTATTGCGCGAGATTATATATGGGGACATAGAGCAATTATGGCGCCTTTTGCCTAAGTCGAGGGGAGAGAAACCAGGGTCCATACTGCGTAGTCTCCGCCTTGGCCTATTTGGCCAGCAAACCATGGAGCATCTCGGCTTTGCAGCGAGTAATGCCTTTATTTTTGACCACTCGAGGCCGGTTTCAGAGCGAACGACCCCGCTTACCGTGACGTAGGCTTGACTGCCCTTACTCCGGTTTTATATTGACCCGGCGCAGCAGGTTGGCGTTGATAACGACAGTGAGAGAGCTCATGGCCATGGCTACTTCGGCGATGACGGGATGCAGCAGGCCGAGAA
This sequence comes from Bacillota bacterium, assembly GCA_018333655.1. Lineage (NCBI taxonomy): Bacteria > Bacillati > Bacillota > Bacillota bacterium. The sequence continues at coordinate 29,486 of JAGXTJ010000005.1, forward strand.
CGGCGAGCGGAATGGCGACTAAGTTGTAAATAAAGGCCCAGAAGAGATTTTGGCGGATTTTGCGGAAGGTAGCGCGCGAAAGCTTGATGGCGCTGATCACGGCCCCGAGGTTGCCCCGCACTATGGTCACGTCCGAGGCCTCAATGGCGATATCCGTACCGGTACCAATAGCGATGCCAACATCAGCTTGCGTGAGGGCAGGGGCGTCGTTAATGCCATCGCCCACCATGGCCACAGTCTTGCCCGCGCTTTGCAGTGACTTGATGGCTTGTACTTTACCCTCAGGGAGCACCTCGGCGAGGATGTCCTCTATACCTACGGCGCGCCCAATAGTTAAGGCTGTACGGCGGTTGTCTCCGGTTATCATGACTGGGGTCAACCCCATTTTTTTGAGTTCTTTAATGGCCGCGATGGAGTCTTCTTTTAGTGTGTCGGCCACGGCGATGGCACCGAGTAGCTTACTTTCCCAGGCGACTAGCATTACGGTTTTGCCCTGTGATTCGAGGCTCGCGACTGTGTCTTCTAGTTGTGCGGGGTCGATGCCGTGTTCGAGCATCAACTTGCGGCTGCCTACCAAGGCCAACTTGCCTTCTACTTGGGCCACTACGCCGCGACCTGTCAGTGAGGAGAACTGCTCGGTAGGTCTAAGTCGTAGGCCCTCGGCCTGGCCTCGCTTGACGATGGCCTTGCCTAGGGGGTGCTCAGAGCCTGCTTCCACGCTGGCAGCTACTTCGAGCAGCTCGACTTCGGTGCCGTGTAAGGCGTGTAAGTCGGTAACATCTGGCTTGCCCTTCGTTATGGTGCCGGTTTTGTCAAAGACGATGGTCTTTACATACTGCAGTGTTTGTATGGCGTCACCACGCCTAATGAGGATGCCATTTTCGGCGCCGATACCGCTGCCCACCATTAGGGCGGTGGGGGTGGCTAAGCCCATAGCGCATGGGCAGGCGATGACCAGCACAGCCACGGTAGCCACCATGGCCAAGGTGAGGGGGGTGAGGTGGGGGTTGACCCAGGGGATGAAGGGTTTAGCCATTTCAAGCACTACTCCGAGTTCCTGGGGCCAGATTAGCCAGATAGCGGCGGTAAAGACGGCTAGACCCACGACGATAGGCACAAAGACGGCGGTTACTTTGTCGGCGAACTCTTGAATGGGTACCTTGGTGCTTTGGGCTTCTTCTACTAATTTAATGACTTGGGCGAGAAAGGTGTCTTTGCCGACGCGCGTTGCTTCGGCGTAAAGAATGCCTTCTTGATTCACCGTAGCGCCAATCAGCTCGTCGCCTACGCCCTTGCGCACGGGGAGCGACTCGCCAGTGGCCATAGATTCATCGACGCTGCTTTCGCCCCTAATGACTTTGCCGTCAGTAGGTGTTTTTTGCCCGGGGCGGACGACATAGACATCGCCCACGCGAACCTGCTGCAGGGGGACTTCTCTTTCTTCGCCATTGACAAGGAGGGTGGCGGTCTTGGCCTCAAGCTGCAGCAGGCGCTTAATAGCTTGCGAGGCTCTGCCGCGGGCCTTGGCTTCTAGGTAGCGACCCGTAAGGTGGAAAGCCATAATCATGGCGGCCACGCCGGCGTAGTTCTCGACATGCAGAGTAAAAGTGGCAAAGCCACTGCCAAAGGCGGCCAAGGTGCCGAGCGCAATGAGGGCGTCCATGTTGGGGGAGAGTATCTTAATGGCCTTCCACGCCGACTTGTAGGTGGGCAGGCCCGCCCAAAAAAGCACGGGTGCAGCTAGGACAATCATGCCGATGTTGTATATCTCTTTGCTCGGCCACATTTTATCCATGGCGTGGCCGCCGGCGAACATGGACGGGAGCATCCAGATAATGATGGGCAGCGTAAAAGCCCAGGAAACCCACATGCGGAGAGCAGCCGTGGCTTGACGCTTTTGGTCGTCATCCTCTGCCGGCTTGGTGTCTTCATCGAGGGTGGCTTCGTAGCCTAATTTCGTGATGCGGTCAAGCAAGTCGTGCGGAGCTAGTACGGCAGGGTCGTAAGTTACCACTGCTTTTTCTGTGGCTAGGTTGACCGCGGCAGAAAACACACCCGCCGTCTTTTTTAGGCCGTTTTCAACTCGGCTAGAGCAGGCAGCACAAGTCATGCCCGAGATAACAAGGGTTAGCGTGTCTCTCTTTTCGCTGATGCCGTAGCCCATTTTTTCGATTTTATCTTTAAAGACTTGGGGGTCGATTTTGCTGGCGTCAAAGACGATGGCCGCCGTTTCTGTCGCCAAGTTGAGCGTGACCTCGTGCACACCCTCCACTCTTTTAAGGACTTTTTCGATCTTGCTGGTGCAGGCGGCACAGGTCATGCCGGTAATTTTGAGAGAAACCTTAGACAGGGAACTTTCCATGCGGATCACCTTCCATTTGCGTAGTCTAGTATACCCCCACTGGGTATACTACAACTTTATCACTGGTCTTGCCTCGAGTCAACAACACGCCGTGAAATTTGTTTGCACGGCAATGGCAATAGGAAAAAAAAGAGAGTGCCCGAAGCACTCTTTTTTGGCCTAAGCGAGATTTGCAACATAGTTGCATGACAATAGAAAAAAAAGAGTGCTTGCAGCACTCTAATTTGGTGTGAGCAAGTCTTGTTGCTTTTTGATTTGGCGCAGGCGCTCTTGGCGGCTCAATACACGCTTACGCAGGCGAATGCTCTGGGGAGTCACTTCGACTAATTCGTCGTCGGCAATGTATTCGAGGGCGCGGTCAAGCCCCATATCACGCGGGGGTGTCAAGCGAATGGCGTCGTCAGCGGCGCTTGAGCGTATATTGGTGAGTTGCTTGCGCTTGCACACATTTACATCGAGGTCGCTCGCGCGTGAAGATTCACCGATAACCATGCCTTCGTAGACTTTTACGCCTGCTCCAATAAAGAGTACCCCGCGCTCCTCGGCGTTCTGCAGGCCGTAGGCAGTGGCTTCGCCCTCGTCATAGGCTAGGAGTACGCCACTTGGACGCCCCGGAATATCGCCCCTGTAGGGGCCGTAGCCGTCAAATAGAGAGTTCATAACGCCGTAGCCCCGCGTGTCGGTGAGTAAGTCATTGCGAAAACCGAGCAGCGCGCGCGAGGTGATTTCGAACTCGAGGCGCACCGAGCCGGTAGCCGTATGCTCCATGTTGACCATGCGCGCCTTACGGGCACCAAGTTTCTCCATGACAACGCCTGTGTACTGCTCCGGTACATCTACAGTGAGTATTTCCACTGGCTCCATGAGCTCGCCATCGATGCGGCGGAAGATAACCCGCGGTCGCGACACCGCGAATTCATAGCCTTGACGGCGCATAGTCTCAATGAGGATGGCCAAATGCAGCTCGCCCCGTCCGGAGACATGAAAGACATCAGGGGAGGCGCCTTCTTCTATGCGCATGCTGACATTGGTCAGCCCTTCTTTAAAGAGGCGGTCTCTAAGGTGGCGCGAGGTGACAAACTGCCCCTCACGACCAGCGAAAGGACTGTCATTAATCATAAAATCCATGGTTACAGTCGGCTCATCTACCGCCATAAAGGGCAGAGCCTCGGGGCAGTCGAGCGCGGTTATGGTGTCGCCTAGGCCGACATCGGCGAGCCCGGCCATGGCCACAATGTCTCCGACTTCGGCTTCAGGATGCTCAGTGCGCTTTAGTCCCATGTACTGGTAGAGACGAGCGATTTTGCCCTGAACGATACTTTGGTCAGCCTTGACCACGGCTACGGTCTGCGAGGCTAAGACCTTGCCACGGGCAATGCGGCCGATGGCGATGCGACCGAGGTAGTCATCCCAATCAAGGGTAGTTACCGACATCTGAAAAGGCCCGTCGGAGTCGCCGCTTGGGGCTGGCACTTTCTCTAGGATGGTCTCGAAGAGGGGGGCGAGGTCAACCCCTGGGTCGTCGAGCTTGTACTTAGCGATACCAGCCCGCGATGAGGCAAAGAGCACGGGAAAATCAAGCTGGTCTTCACTCGCGCCTAGCTCAATAAAGAGATCGAGGCACTTATCTAGAATTTCGAGGGGCTGGGCGTCGCCACGGTCGATTTTATTGATGACCACGATGGGCTGCAAGTTCTGGGCGAGGGCTTTGCGTAGGACATACTTGGTTTGCGCTAAGGGGCCCTCTGCGGCGTCGACTAAGAGCAGCACGCCATCGACCGTACTCAAAGTACGCTCGACTTCGCCGCCGAAATCGGCATGTCCAGGGGTATCCACTATATTAATCTTGGTCCCCTTGTAGAAAACACCCGTGTTTTTGGCCATGATGGTGATGCCTCGCTCGCGCTCTAGGTCCATCGAGTCCATGACTCTCTCCTGCACATGCTCCTTGACATGGAAAATATGGCTCTGCTTGAGCATGGCATCTACTAAAGTGGTCTTCCCATGGTCAACATGGGCTATAATCGCTATATTTCTTTTCACTTCTCAGGCTCCTTTGTTGTACTTAGACAAAGAATTATAGCCTAGTTTAACATGGAGAGTCAAATTAATTTGCGGCCACAAAATGCAAAAGCGCAGGCGTATGCCTGCGCTAAGCCTATAGAGTTTTGTTGACAAAGGTAGAACAGTCCGTGCCTTGGATGCTGGTGGCCTTAGGCCCCTGTACTGTGATACTTGATGCTAGGCAGTGGTTGCCCTTGTTCCAGTGGCGGCAGGTCTCTACAACACATTTTACTCGGCCGATGGGACTCGTATTTGTTTCCAAAAATATCACCTCCTCTGCACTTAATGTGCCAGCTTTCTTTGTCTGACATGCGTCGAAACAAAGATTTTGTGCAATTTTTCGCGGGCTTTAGTAGGCTCTGGCAGTTGTAAACCATCGTAAGCAAAGAGGTTGACATGCTTGCTTCCGTATTCTAAAATAATGCGGGAGGTGATATGCATGAAGTTTTCTACGCAGGAGATCGCTCGTGTGGGTATTTTTGCCGCTCTACATGTAGCCGCAGCCCTTATGCTGCGCTATGGTGGCCCTGCGGTGGTACCCTTTAGTTTGGTGCCCTTTATGGCCTTTCTGGCGGCTTTCACTCTTGGTAGTAAGCTCGGTGCCCTGAGCTTAGCTGTCTACACGCTCCTTGGATTGATGGGTTTGCCCGTATTTGCCCGGCCACCGTTCGGTGGCGTAACCTACGTGCTGCAGCCAACTTTTGGTTTTATCCTTGGCTTTATCGCCGCCGCTTACTTCGCCGGCAAGTTTGATATCCGTACTTGGCGCGGTGCGGCTTTGGCCATGGTCGTTGGTGTTCTGGTGCTGTACTTGGTTGGCGTGCCCTACTTGGTGGCCGTCATTCGCTTTTACTTAGGCAGACCTTTTACTTGGCAAAGGGCGTTTGAAGTGGCAGTGGCGCCTTTTATAGCTCTAGACATGGTCAAAGTTTTTGTGGCAGTGCTACTGGCGCGACAACTAAAAAAGCGCCTGCCATATCTTTCGTAATTGATGTCGTTGCCCCTCTGGAGGAAAAAGAAAGATGGCCTGCCCTGCTGGGCGAAGGCCATCTTTTTGTCGCTAGTATTTGAAGAACATCTCTTGTATTCGGGTGTGGTCTTGCGTAATAGTCAAAGCTAACATCAGGAGAATGCGTGCCTTCTGTGGCGAGAGGCTGTCGGCGGCTATGAAGTCGCGGGGGGGTTGCGGCAGTATGCGCCCGGTTCCCGTGCGACTGGCCCGGACTACAATGGTGCCGGCGTCGTAAGCTACGCGCAGGGCGTCCTCGGCCGGGGGGGAGATATGGCCTGCCCCTGCTCCCGCTAAGACTAGGCCGGTAGCGCCAATGCCGAGCAAGGCATTGACCAGTAAGGCATCGGCTCCCACATAGCCGAGGATGATATCGACGCGGGGGAGTTCTTGCACCTGGGACACATCAAATTCGGTCTGGACGGTATGCAGCCGCGTGGGGCGGTAATATATCTCGGGGTAACCGTTGTCAATTGTGCCGACCGTGCCAAAGTCATAGGCGCGAAACGTGTCTAGCCGATTGGTGTTGGCCTTGGTGACCTCGCGTGCGGCATAGATTTCATCATTCATGACTACCAAGACGCCTAGTCCCCGGGCGGCTTCACAAGTGCAGACACGAATGGCATTTACTAAATTCATGGGACCGTCTGAACTTAGGGCTGAGGCAGGGCGCATGGCACCGACGACGACCACGGGTTTCTCGGTCTTAACTACCAAACTAAGAAAGTAGGCTGTCTCTTCGAGGGTGTCGGTGCCGTGGGTGATGACCAGGCCGGCCAAATCATCTTCCTCGGCAAAAAGGGCATTGATGCGCTTTGCCAAAGTCAGCCAGTGGGCTGGCGTCAAGTCTGAACTAGGCAAGTTAGCAAATTGTTCGCCCGTGACGTGGGCGAATTGGCCTACTTGTGGGATATTTGCTAGTAGTTCGCTAACTTTAAGTTGTCCCGCTTTGTAGCCCATAGTCTGCAAAGGGGAAGCTGCATGCCCGGCTATGGTGCCCCCGGTCGCCAAAACCCGCACATGGGGGAGTGTATCGCTCATATCTTTCCTCCTAATATCTCACCGTGACGTCGCCAGCGGTTACGACTTTGTCTTCACCACTATCTAGGGTAATGAGGAGCGCGCCTTCGCTCGTAATATCGCGCGCTACCCCGCACAGCTCGCCTTGCAGCGTATGCACGGTCACTTTGCGCCCTAGGGTATGCGAGTGAAGTCGCCACTTGTCATATATCTCTTCTACCCGCGCAGCGAGAAAAAGGGTGTAGTTCTCCTCTAGCGCACAAAGTATTCTAGCTAGTATTTCGGCTCGCTTAGGGCGAATTCCTGCGCTATAAAGATCGGTAGACAGCGTCTCTAAGAGAGGGGGGTGTCCACTGACGTTTAGACCTATGCCCAGCACGACGTAGTTTGTGTGGTCAAGCTCGGCACTCGTTTCGGCTAGTATGCCGCATAGCTTTCGCCCCGCGAGATAGACATCGTTAGGCCATTTAAGAGTAGTGGTGACCCCTAGTTGGGCCAAGGCCTCTACCACGGCCACCCCAGCCATCAGCGTAAGACCGTGGAGGAGATTTGGGGGGAGGGGGGGATAGAGGAGCACCGAAAAGAGTAGGCCTTCGCCGGGCCCAGCCTGCCAGGTGCGACCGCGGCGCCCTCGGCCGGCACTCTGGCGATCAGTGGCCATGGTGAGCCCCCTTAGTTGCACCGGCGCCTCATCGGCCAAGTGTTTGAGCCTGGCATTGGTAGAATCGCACTCCGCGAGGTATATGATTTGCCGGCCAATGCTGCTCGGGGTAAAATGGGCATGAACTAGGGCCTGGTGCAGAGTGTCGGGGCAATCCTGTAGGACATATCCCTGGCCGGGCACAGCCTTAATACTGAACCCGAGTGAACGCAGTTCCGAGATGTGCTTCCAAATGGCGGCGCGTGACAAGCCTAGTTCGCGCGCCATGTCCTCACCAGAAAAACAAGCCTCGGCGAGCAGTAGTCGCAAGATGTGATCGGTAGTGGGATGCAAGTAATCACCTCATTTGTGGTTCTTGGCGAGCACTGCTCCGAGCGTGAGGGCAGCGCGAAAGGCCTCTGACTCGCTAGTCACAGGGTGTTGGTCTGTATGCGTAGCAGTTAGCGTATGGAGTAGAGGAGCACCTAGGCAGTGCAAAAACATTTTGCAGGCCGCCTCGGTAGTTGCCACCCCTTGACCTCGGTGGTCTGGCGCACCTGCGGTCAGCACGAGTACCCCGGCCCGATTACTTCTGCGGCGCGCCGGGTTAGTCCAAAAATACTGGCAGCGGTCGATGACGCTCTTTAGTTGCGCACTGACCCCATAAAAATAGATAGGCGAGGCCAGAATGACTAGGTCGCTCTCGGCCAAGAGTGGGTAAAGCGTATGCATGTCGTCTTCTTGTGCGCAGCGGGCCTCCCCTTGGCATTGGTAGCAAGAGAGGCAAGGCATAAGCTTACACCCGGCAACATGGAATTCATGCACCTCGTGGTGGTCACAAAGAGGTTTTAATAGGGCACTGAGTAGGGTTTTTGTATTGCCGCTTGGGCGAGGGCTTCCCTGGAGGGCTAGAACACGCATGAAAGGCCTCCCTTGACTAGTCTCCTGCAAAAGCTTAGCACTTTGTTTTCTCCCGGGCAAGTGAGAATGCTTGAGAGCAGGCAGGAATAGTGATATATTTAGGCCATTGGAAGGAGGTGTTGACGTGGCTAAATGGGTTTGTGTGGTTTGCGCTTATGTGTATGACCCGGCACAAGGAGACTATGATGGCGGCATAGCACCAGGTACTACCTTTGAAGAGCTTCCTTCGGACTGGGTATGCCCTCTCTGTGGGGTGGGCAAGGATCAGTTTGAACTAGCAGAGTAAGGCAGGTTTAGCGTCGGCACGACGTAATGACAAACATACCAAAGACCCCGCCGAGCGGGGTTTTTTCTGGTGAAGAAACTTAAATTACCTGAATACAAGTCCGATTCGCCTAAAAGAAGCGCGCACCTCGAGAGCAAGGACAAAGTGCGGAAAGGCCTCTTCCCACTTGAGAGCGGCAAATTGCTCTGGTGCATGGCGCCTTAGCTGCTCACCTATACCGATAACATCTACTTGGTAGACCTCTTGGATAGCCTTCAGGCTGGCACGAATTTCTGTCTCGATTTGTTGCACCAAAACACGTTCGAATTGCTTAAGGAGTGGGTAGGTAATACCCTGTTCGCGGAGCGGCCACTGGGTCAGGTTACCGTCCTGACTAACTACAGCTGTTAGACGTGCGCCATTAGCTGCCTTGCGCATTCTAAATTTTACGGAAGCAAAGTTGGCATGTTGCGTAATTGCTCCTTCTTCGCGCGGGATGCTGATGATGGTGTTTTTGACAGAACCCATCAGCCAGGCTAGGCCGCGACTCTCTGTCGTGTCGAGGAAGCCCACCAAACGGTCATCTCTAAAAACGGCGGAGCCCTTTAAGAGCAGCGCCTCGGGTTTTTTTTCTGCTTCTGCAGGTGGTTTTTCTTCTGGGGCTACCGCAGGGCTTTCCTCCTCTGTCTCCTCTAGAGGCTGTAGCAGGGGGAGTATAATTTGCAGGCGCGGTCTGTTGTGCCACGCTTGGCGCGTACGGAGGAACTCAGAGGGTGGGATCATGCCCGTTCTTTCTCCCTGCTTAAGAAGCTCGACCATGTAGTCCGCGGGCATTTGCACAACTTTTGGCTCTACCAGAAGTATATCTTCTGCCTTGTCGACTGCTACTGCCAAGCGTATGGTGTCACGCACCTGCCGTTCTCTGGCGAGGAAATCGAGCAGTTGGTGGATGCCGTCTTTGGCAAAGTCTTGCCCCATGATCACAACCTGCAAATGCCCTAGGAAGGGTTCTCTGCCAAAGAGAGCGGGCATATTGAAGATGCCTTCTATAAGGGAGGGGGCAGTAAAGCTAGTCACCCATACCGGTCTCTCGGCCCCTTGACCTCCGCCGCCGCCCGCTCCCCCGGCCGGGAGAGCTACTTGAACTGTTAGGCGAACACCATTTTCGTCAGCATCTACACCTAGGGCCATGACGAAGGCCAAGGATTCAACTTCGCGTGAGCTCCAGCAACTGGTGTGTAAGATGAGTAGAACGGCAAGTAGGAGCATGATGGCTGCTTTACGTACCACGCGCGATACGTCCTCGGCCGGTTTTGCCTACCCAGAGCCCCCCGAGTAAAAGTAGTAGCAAGAGACCTGCTTCATAGAAAGGCGCATAATGGTGGAACATGGCTTCAAACAGTGAGCTTTGCACAATGTTGTCGGCCTGAAAGGAGAAGTAAAAGGAAAGCGCGGCGATAGGTATGATGAAGGTTCTATAATTCTTAACCCCGGTAGTTGTAGCGAGCCCGAGGCAGGAGCCATAGAAGAGTACGGCAATTTTGATGAAGGTGCCCATTATCCAGACGGCCAGGTAAAGGGCTTCGATGCGCTCAAGAAATGCACCTAGAGGGGTATTGCGGGCCAGCTCAAGAATTGGGTAGAGCACCGTCTGGGCTAAATTAGGGCTCAGGCTGGTGACAACGGCAACTTGTGCCCCAGCCATGATAACTGTGGCCATGATAATTGCCCAAGTATTGTACTTGAGTACAGACCCTTGGTCTTTGACAAAACTAAAAAACAAGAGGACGATCAGTCCATCAATAATGATGCTGCCAGATACGAGCGTGGAGAGCATGAGCTGACTGGGCTCCACAGCCAGCAAGGGGCGTAGCCATCCGAAGTCAGCTCTGAGCAGTCCGGCCACTATGACGATAAGCCACGACAGCAATATTAGAGGCGCGAAGCCTTCGTTAAAACGAGCGAGGCTCTCTAAGCCTAAATAGACCCCGAAGCAGACTAAGCCCAACATAAGGGCGATGTTTGCACTGAGCGGCGTTTCGGGTAGTATGGCAGAGATGAGAAAATCCCCGAGGTCGCGTAGTACCATGGTGCCGATGAGGAGATTAAAGACGACTAAGCTTAGAGCAATGAGTGAGCCTAGCCATCTGCCGTAGATAAGTTTGGCGTACTCAAAGGGAGTATGGTCGGGGAACATTTTGGCTACGCTGACGGCCAAGTAGAGAATAAGCATGCTCAAAACCGCCCCTCCCGCTATGGCCATGATGCCCTGCGCTCCCGCTATACCTGTTACTAGGCGTATGGCGCCAAAAAACAAGACCCCGATAATACCGGTCAGTTTTAAGAACATGAGTTGCCTGGCGCTAATCTGTTTCGTTGCCTTCGTCATGGCGTCCTCCCCGCTCGTGGTCATGTTGAATGAAGGATGGTTTATTGATGCGTCTGCCTTGACGCGGGTGAAAGATTTGTGGCCGCATGGTAAGCATCCATAGGGGTGCGCGAACGAGGGTGTCTTTCATGGAGGCTAGGTTTGACGGCGCTATGGGCGAGAGATAGGGTATGCCAAACGACTTTAGGCTCACTGCGTGCATTAAGATGACAATAATACCCGATACCACGCCATAGAGACCAAAGGCTCCCGCTAGGAGAATGAGGGGGAATCTTAGAAGGCGTAGCGACAGGCCGACATTAAAAGAAGGCACGGCAAAGGAGCCAATGGCCGTCAGTGCCACTACCACGACCATAATGGGGCTTACGAGCCCTGCTGTTACGGCCGCTTGGCCGATAATGATGCCGCCAACTATGCCTATGGTTGGTCCAATGGGGCCGGGAATGCGGATACCGCCTTCGCGGAGCAGCTCGAAAGTAATCTCCATAATGAGGGCTTCGACCATGGCGGGGAAGGGTACCCCTACCCTGGCCGCGGCAATGGCTATTACCAGGTGCCGGGGAATCATTTCGTGATGAAAAGTAGTTATGGCGACATAAAGCGCTGGTAAGAGCACCCCGATGAGCAGGCTAATGGTGCGAATCCACCGCACCCCTGTCATTAAGGTCCACCGCTCATAATGGTCCTCGGGAGTGGGCAGAAAGTTGCTCATGATGGCGGGGACCATGAGCGCAAAGGGTGTGCCGTCGACCATAATGGCGACCCTTCCCTCGAGGAGGGCCGCGGCGACTCTATCGGGCCTTTCGGTGTACTGCACTTGCGGAAAGGGTGAATAGGGACTATCTTCTATGTATTGTTCGATGTAGCCAGAGTCAAGGATGCCGTCCACATCTATGTATTGTAGGCGGCGGTAAACCTCAGCCACTAGTGCGGGGTCAGTTAAGTTGTCTTCATAGAGTATGGCGATGTCCGTCTGCGTGCGTCTACCGATGCGCGCGTACTTGACGCGCAGGTAGGGGCTCTTTATCCTGCGCCTGACGAGCGCGATATTGCTTTTAAAGAGCTCATTAAAGCCATCTTTGGGGCCGCGCACTGTTCGTTCAGAGGTAGGCTCCATGATGCCCCGGTGTTCCCAAGTTTTTACGCCAAGGAGGATCGCTTGCTCGCTACCATGAATAAGTAGTACCGCATCGGCTGCCAGTACGGCCTCCACACATTCGCGCAAGGTGCTGGCCTCTTTTATCTCCACTAGGGTCAGCAGATGGTTCTTGAGCGCGGCAAAACCACGCCTACCCATGCCCCACTCAGCGTGGCCAGTTTGGCGGGCGAAAAGCATGAGGGGAGCGAGGAGATCTCTTTGCAGGTGGTCTTTGTTCGTCAAACCATCAATAAAGACGACTACTGCGGGCAGTTCGCTGGCATTGTCGAGCTTGAATTCGCGAAAGACAACATCGTCGCTTCCGCCGAGCTTTTGCTTGAGTAAGGCGAGATTTTCACCGATATTTGCGCCGAGGGGCTGATCTTTCTCGTCCATGATGGGGTGGGGAGGGGGCAGTTTCAGTGCCTGGTCAGCGCCCTTTTCTCTATTTTTCTGCACAACTCACAACCCTCAGAGAAGAATTTTTACTTATTATGCCCTCTGGGGGTATTTTTTCTCCCGTCCCGCTAAAACTCTCGGTAAGAATAGTTTAGGGGGCTAACATGAATCGTGCAGCCACGTTTCTAGAACTCACCCGACCCAAGTTCCTGCCTTTGTCGGTAATACCCATGCTCATCACGGCCAGATATGCCGGGCTGCCGGGGGAGGGTAGCCTACCACTTCTCTTCTGGTGTATGGTGGGTGTAGCCATGATGCACGCTGGCGCGAATGTGGTGAATGATTGTTATGATTACTGCCTAGGGGCAGACAAAAAAGACACCGCCGGCCGCTATTCTGGCGGCAGCGGGGTCTTGCCCAAGGGGTTAGTAGCAGTAGGGGAGGCCAAAGTGCTCTTTGCGGTGCTTTTCGTCGCCGCCATAGGTATTGCCGCGGGTTTATCGCGTAATAGCGCTTGGCCAATCGTTTTTGCTTTAGGTGGTACAGCCGCGGGCATCGCCTACACAATGCCACCCTTTAAGCTATCATATCGGGGCTATGGTGAGCTCTTGGTGGCCCTAAGTTTTGGCCCGGGCCTTATGCTTAGCACCTACTATGTCTTGACAGGGGGTTACTCTACTGCGGTCTTCCTGGTCAGTGTGGTCATAGGTGCACTAATTGGCATGGTACTCTTACTAAATGAGTTCACGGACGCGGCGTCTGACAGATTGGCGGGCAAAAGAAATTTAGCGGTGCGCATACAAGATATTCTCCACAAGCTACCTGCTGCCGAGTAGGGTGACCAAGATGGGCGACAAAGTCGAGAGAACAACACCATGATAGAAAGCGAGTAGCGTCATCTCCTGGTCAGCGGCTCTAGAGACTACCGCGAGCGTCGTGTCCATGGTCGTGGCCCCGCCCGGTGTGATGGCGGCTGGTCCAAAGTTATGGCGAAATAGCTTGGGTATTAATGGAATAGAGATTAGTTCGCGAATGACATTGGTGAGAAAAGCAATGGCGGCAATTTCGGCACCAGCTAACTCAGCGAGGATAATGCTGCTCAAGCTGTACCAGCCAAAGCCAGCTCCGATACCTAGCCCGAGAGGCAACCTCACCCCAAGTAGCAGTGCGGCTAAGCCAGCGCCCAGTAAAGTTCCTAAAGCAGAAGTCACCGGCAGGAGCAAGTGTTTCGGCTTGATGCCGAGGAGGCGTTTGCCAAGTGAATCGGAGCTGCCCAGTTCAATGCCAATGCCGAAAAGCACTAACAGTAGTAACCAGAAAGCATACTGAGAAAGGTTGGCGGTAACCGTGCTAGGCAGTAAGAAGCGACCTAGCAAGCCGCCGACCACAGTGGCACCAAGTAGCAGTCGGGTCATTAATTTCGCCCCCTCAAAGGAAGTGACAGTAGGACGCCACCAGCTATACTCAAGGTGGCAAAGACTAGTGACTTGCCCCCGAGGCGAGGCAAGGAGGCCAGTACCTCAGGATTTCCACCTATTTTGGCTCCCATGACTAAGAGCAAGCAGGCGACCGTAGCCAAGACAATTGTGGGCATATACTTTAGGGATTTATTTCTCTTGAGAATTACGCCGCAGGCCATCCCTACGAGCAGCGCCAGTATTAGTTGGCTCATCAGCAGTCTCCTCCTCAGGCATGTCGTGTGGATGAAACTTACAGGTAGTGCAGTCAATAGATTGATCTACCACCGCCATATGATGACAGGGATTTACATGGACGAGTACGCTCTCTACGATAGGCAGCTCCTCAAGAAGCGCTCGTTTAGCTAAGGTGGCGATATGGTGTCCTTCGGCTACCGTCAGAAAAGGGTTGACGCATATCTTAAGGTCAACTAGCACGCGTGAGCTGATGAGGCGAGCCTTAATTTCAGTTACTGAAAGTACCCCGCACGTGCCCTCCGCGATGCGGGTAATGTCGTTTAGTACAGGCAGACTCGGCGCCTCATCAATTAGCTCACGGATTGACTGCGCGTAAATTTTGAGGCCGGTATAGGTGATATAAAGTGATACAGTGAGCCCTGCGAGTGGGTCAAGCGCAGGGTAGCCTAGCTGTGCTCCCAGCACGCCACAGAGCACCGCGAACGAGGCCAGTACATCACTACGATGGTTAGCTGCGTCAGCCAGCAGGACCGAACTGCGGAGTCGCTGACCTGCTCTGCCGACATAGCGGTAAGCGCACTCTTTGGCAACAATGGAGAGGACAGTAACCCAAATGGCCAGGGTGCCCGGAACTTCGATATTGCCCGTTTTAATCAGCAAGAACGATTTGACGCCTAGACTGATGCCGGTGGCCATGATCAAGAGAGCCACAATTTTAGCGGCTACGGACTCATACTTGGCGTGGCCATAGTGATGCGTCTCATCGGGCGGGTTGCCAGCCAGTTTAAGCCCCACATAGACCACCACAGTAGCTACAATGTCTGAAGCCGAGTTAGCCGCGTCAACAAGTACTGCGGTACTCCCTGCGAAAAAGCCCACACTTCCTCTGAGCAAGGTGAGTACAATGTTGGTGAGCATGCTAAGGACAGCAACTCTTTTGGCACTTTGGTTTCTAGCTGATGGAGTAGCGATAGTGAAGTCCCTCCCTTCGCTCGACTATGATATCACAAAACATAGTTTGTTTCACCTTTGCGACAGAGGGGACGGTTCTTTTTGTCGCAAAGTCCGACAAAAAGAACCGTCCCCTCTGTCGCA
>JAGXTJ010000006.1 GCA_018333655.1 Bacillota bacterium
AAGAGGCAAGAGGCAAGAGGCAAGATGCAAGAAGTAAGAGGCAAGAGGCAAGATGCAAGAGGCAAGAGGCAAGAGGCAAGAGGCAAGAGGCAAGAGGCAAGAAGCAAGAGGCAAGAGGCAAGAAGCAAGAGGCAAGAGGCAAGAGGCAAGAGAGAAGAAGGCGTGTTTGCGACAGCGGGGACGGTTCTTTTTGTCGCGCAATTCCGACAAAAAGAACCGTCCCCGCTGTCGCAACGTCCCCTTTGTCGCCCACTGTCGGAAGTCTATTTTTTAGATGCTTCGGGGAACAACAAGCCCACGGCCAGACCAAAGAGCAGGCCTACCCCCATACTAGGCAGTATGGCTCCCGACAAAAATCCGTAGCTAGTACCGATGCCAAGGCCAAACATAATGCCCTGACTAATGCCTACTTGTGGTTTTTTCATTTTGCTTCCCTCCCTTTGCTTGCCTTTTGCCAAGGCCATGATTTATGAAATCCCGCGAACTCTAAATTATCTCACTATCTTTTCGCGCCTCTGCAGGTATTTCATCACAAGAAGTGTAATGAGTACCGTTGTGTCAGAGACAGTGGACGAGGGGTGCGCAAATGCCGCTAAAGAGAGTATCTACGGATGTGCTAGCTTGTAGCCATAACTCATGCCAATCTAAAGAGCTCAGAACGGCCTTGTGCCTTGCCCACACTGTCATCGACGGCAGCCACGACGCCATTGCTACCTACGACCTAGAGGGCGCGATCACGAGCTTTAATCCCGCTGCGGAACGCCTGTTCAAGTTGCAGGCCGAGCAAGCTGTGGGGTCTAGTGTGTGGAATCTTGTCCCAGGGCATGTCTTGCCCACTGAGCAGGAAGTCCTCCGCGGCTTAGGGGGCGGCAATGCTCCTACCCCTATGGAAACACAGCGCTTGACGAGTGAGGGGGAGTTGCTTGACGTACTAGCTTCCATCTCCCCCCTCTGCTCCCCAGAGGGGCATCAGATTGGCTTTATTAGCGCGATTAGAGATGTTACGGAACAAAAACGCATGATGACGGAGTTTGCGCGCCTAGACCGGCTGTATACATTGAGCGAAATGGCCGCGGGGGTGACCCACGAAGTGCGCAACCCCTTGACCACCGTAAGGGGCTACTTGCAGCTTTTGCGCCTCAAGGAAGAGTTCGCCATGTATCGGTTCCACTTTGACCTCATGATTCAGGAGCTTGACAGGATAAATGAGTTGATCACACAGTTTCTCTCGCTAGGCCAACATACGCGGGGTGAGAAGCAACTATGTTCATTGTGTAGCGTGGTAAAATCATTGCTCCCCCTCATTCAGGCCGAGGCGCTGCTCAGAGACATGACCATCGAGACCCATTTTGAGCCCGACCTTCCCCTGCTTTGGCTTCACGAAAAGGAGATTAAGCAGCTCTTGCTCAATCTCCTCCAAAACGGTATGGACGCTATGGAAAACGGCGGGCGAGTGCTTAACATTGACATAAGGGGCGAATACGGGGCTGTTGTCCTGTGTGTCGAGGACCAGGGCTGCGGCATCCCCCTACATGTCATGGAAAGACTCTTTACACCCTTTGTCTCCACGAAAGAACATGGCACGGGCCTAGGTCTGGCGGTGTGCCGTAAGATTGCCGAACATCATCAGGCGCAAATCAAGGTGCAGACCGACCAGGGGGGCACCAGTATTCAAGTCATTTTCCCAGTGCGCGAGCTTAACCTCCCGCCGGTGGGCTAAAAAACAATACTTCATCACCAGGGTGAATCAGGCTCGACTTCGGCTCCTTACGTCCATTTACATGAACCATCATAATGAGCAGGGGGTCTACCTTTAGTTGCCGGAGCAAGTCCACTATAGCCAGAGGCTCTTCTATCGTTACGACAAAGCGCTCCGCCTCCCCTGGAAAGTACTTGACGACATGCCCACGTACGCTTACTCGGACCTCCCCCATTAGTTGCGCAGAGGAGCGATAACCGGCTCCACAAAGGAGAGACCCAACTCCGCCAGCTTGTGCCGCGAAGGAATTCCCCTCGCGTCCCAGCCGCGCAAGGCGTAGTACTCATCTAGGAGACGGTCGAGAACTTCGCGTGGCATAAACTTGCCCTCGGCCGGACCATCTGGAATGGGCTCTTCCATAAAACGCTTAGGCGGGTAGTCAAAATCGCGGCCAAAGCCTTCGATTTCGCGCAGGCTGTAGGAACGTGTGAGGTTCCATACGCGTTCTGAGAACTTGAGCAACTCATCAAAGCTCTGCTCCTTGCCGGTAACGGCGGCAAAAATTTGCGGATACCAGTCGAGCTCGAAGCCTAATTCCACCCACTGCAGGCGGCATAGGCAGAGCATGTCAAAGAGCGGACGAATATGCTGCAACTCGACTACGCGTTTGGCCTTGCCCTCTAACTTGTCGCGGCCGCTGGCCACGTCAAAAGTGATGGCCCAGGAGCGATTGTGGTGCGCTCCGACATCGGCCGTCATGTACGAGAGCATCATGGCGGGGGCATAGCGGGCCTCATACCCAGTCCATTCTACGCCCTTCACATGAATGGCGAAACGCTCAGAACCCTGTCCAAAAACTGCCGCCGCTCTTTTCACACCATCGGCTAAAATATTACCTATGCCTTGACGGTGTGCCATGGCCTGCGCTAGCCAGACAAAGTCGTCAACACTCCCGAAGTTGAGAGTACGGCCATCTAAATCTGCTGTGGTGATGATACCCTTCTGGTAACATTCCATGGCAAAACCAACGACATTGCCAGCCGATATAGAATCAAGGCCTAGCTCATCCACAATGTAGTTAGCGTAAGCACAGTCTTCAATATTGTCGATCTCGGTATTGCCGCCAATAAGGGCTATGGTCTCGTATTCAGGCCCCTCGACGTGCACGTCATACTGGGGTCTCTTAACGCGTGAGTACTTGCCGCAAGGAATAGGACAGCCGAAGCAGGCCTTGTCCGTTATCTTAATCCTGTTGACTAAGGCTTCGCCGTTGATGTTTTTGTGCTTGGGGAAAAAACTTGTTTGGAAATTGCGCGTGGGGAAAGCGCCAACTTCGTTGACCCAATCCGTGACCCCCGCGGTGCCCTGAGGTGTCCACTCTAGAAAGCCCGGTTTGTCAAAGCAGGCTGCAAACATCTCTTTCCCCTTCTTAAGAACCGCTTCTGGGTCTGCAAGGGGGATGCTCTTCGTGCCGTGCACTGCTATCGCCTTGAGGTTCTTGCTGCCCATCACCGCAGCAATGCCAGTTCGCCCGGCTTGTCGTCCATAGTCGTGGCTGATGCAGGCAAAGAGAACTAAGTTTTCTCCAGCTGGTCCGATAGTGCAAATCTGAAATTCTTCGCCAAGCTCGTGTTTAAGGGCAGTCTCTGTCTCAATGGCACCCTTGCCCCAAAGATGACCCGCCTCACGTATGGAAATATTGAAATCGTCTATCACCAGGTAAACCGGCGATGATGCTTGTCCGGAGAGAATGATGGTGTCAAAGCCAGCCTGCTTGATTTCTGGGGAAATATGCCCGCCGACATTCGAGTCGCCGTAGCCACCCGATGCGGGGGACTTCGCGCCAAACTCAAGCTTGCCAGCACCGGGCAGAAAAACACCCGTGAGCGGCCCCGGGGCGATAATTATCTTGTTATCTGGACCTAAGGGGTCGGCCCCGGGTGGGATTTCATCCCACATGAGTTTAGCCACGAAACCTCTCCCGCCGATAAAGTTATCGGCTAATTCTTGCGGCAGCGGTTCGATACGATGCGTCCTAGCGGAAAGATCTACCCGCAGAATATTCCCTGCATAACCGTTCATTTCTAGCCCTCCCTATCCACCTATACGAGTGAGAACACGTTCTGCATCGACGATAGCCTCGCGCGGACAGTAACGCACACAATCGCCACAATTGTCGCACTTGATAGGAGCGCTCTCGGAATTATGAACGATAAGAACATTAAAAGGACATACTGGTACGCAGTTCATGCAACTAATGCAATCCTCGCGGTGGAGAATATAGACTCCGTCGCTTTCCCTGATGGCATCGACCGGACACACTTTAGCACACTCGCCGCATTGATTACATACCGCAACTTCAAACACCCCAGGAACAGGAAATTTGCCTTCTACACGCAGTGCACCCTTCTTGGGATTGTTCTCGCCGAAATGACTTAGGGCGCAAATCGTCAAACAGACTTTGCATCCTGAGCATCGACTAGATTCTGTAGCCAGACGCAACAAACAAACACCCCCACTAATTATCTTAGAAATTCTACTACAAGTCAGTCTAGTTCGCGATGAAACATCTAAATTCCTGCCTAGTCTAGCTGTCTTCCCCTGGGGGTAGATTCTGCGGTCTAAATGGTGAGCGCAAGGAGGCAATGCGTACTTGGCGCAAAGCTCGCCACCACATAAACAGGGAGAGCGGCACCACGAGCAAGGCAAACTCACCGCGATTTATCGATAAGAGAAAGTTGTAGAGCCCGTGGAGTAGAGTAGGAAACAAGAGCGCCGCGAACAAATAATGCTTGCTATGAGCTACAGAGAACTTAGCTCTCCCGGCATAGTAGCCCATAAAGGCCCCAAACAGGGCGTGCGCCGGCACAGAGAGCACCATGCGAGCGAAGCCGACGACTAAGCCGCCATTTAACACATAGAGAATATTTTCGAGAGCAGCGAAACCAAGAGAGGCGGTGATGGCATAAAGCATGCCGTCATAGGGCTCATTAAAAGCGGGGTGGCGATAGGCAAGTTGCAGCACTACCAAGAATTTAAGCCCTTCTTCGACCAAGGCAATAACTATAAAATTTTCAATAAGGTCATGGAGCAGCCAACGTGGATCTACAAGGAAGTTGAGAATGGAGTAGAAGATTTGCCCGAGCAGAATAACCGGCACAACACTTAAAAAGCCTCCGCCAAAAACCAGGAGGAGGAGTAGGCTCGGCTCTTTCTCGTACTGGTCGCGAACATAAAAATAGGTAAAAAGCGCGAAGATTGGCGCGAGAGCAATGGCCACTAACGGCATGACATGACCTGCCTTTCTCTTACTATGTTCTACCAGCAAGGCGAGAAACCTCTTGCCAGTAGTAATATGTTCTTCACTTCGCCCACAATCATACGACAAGGGCCCCCGCACACACAACGGGGACCCTCACTCTGATAGAGCTAGTGGCGACTTTGCCAAGCCAAGTTAAGGTGCATAATCTTGCGCTTAGTTCGAGGTAATGCCGTGCTTTTACGGTCAACATCGAGAAATGTTCCATCGGTAAAGTAAATACGCATCCTAAGCGGCACGGGAGAAAAATCAGGCGACGCGACCTCGCAGACTTCAACACAGTCAACCACTTTGCCGTTAAACTCTGCGGACAGGCTTTGGCTATGAATAAACTGGAACTGCGGACCGCTGACATGGGCTTTGCGGGGTGCATGTTTGACGCTAATCATACTCACCTCCTAGTTATTACTAGTTGTCAATTGAGACTGGGGCTCGGCAGGTCCTCTTTAATAATTTTATTGGCCACTCTTCGCCAATATCCTGCCCCAAACAGAATTTTTCGTGAATATTTTTTGGCGAGAAAAAACTGCCCAGGTACTGAGGGCAGTTGCGTCATCAAAGAGCTACATTTTGCGGGCACGTAGAGCTAAAAAGAGAGGTATTTCTTCACGGGCCTTATCCATAGCTGCCTTTTTAGGGCCAGCTTGGTCCACTTTATGGCTAGTCCATTCATCCAGGCGATCAACGAAAAGACCGGCATTGCCCAGAGTGTTGATATAGGCCTGTAAAGGTCGATGAAAATGGGTCGTCGTAGAACTACCCAAGCCGCGCGCCGCATCTCCGGGATGAGTAACAATGCTTACTTCGGCACTGCTTAGGTACTGGGAAACGACACGTTGCTGCTGCAAGGACTTTTCATGCCACATCCAATCAGAGTGGCGCGGTATCCGAAAACAGGGGTGCATCATAACTATAACGAGTGTTCCTTTTGGTTTAAGCAAGGACCACACCGCATGCCAGACCGGAGATAGCGGCGTCATGTTCTGGATACTGAGGACGATGGTCACCGCGTCAAAGCTACCAGGCCGCAGTCCATCTGCGGTCTTGCCTATACCCTCGATTAGCTTAGTGGCATCGGCCACACGATAATCTATGGACAAATTGTCTCCACTGTTGCGACGCTTGGCCGCGGCAATAAGTTCTGCAGCAGCGTCTATACCAACAACTTGACAGCCCTCCTTAGCCAAAGCACGACATAAGACGCCTTGTCCGCAAGCTATATCTAGTAGTCGCGGCTTGCCCGAGGTTATTTTGTCTAAGTTCAACAGGCGGAGGACTCCAGGCAGGATGACTTCACGATGATATTCGCTACCCTCGTCTCCCACATGCTTGTCATACCACAGTGCCACATCTCCCCAGTGCGTCTCCTCCGGCCGCCGCGGTGCAGGAGGCGGAGTTGTCTTTGGCAGGGGAGATCTAGGGGCGCGCTTCGTGGCCACCATATCTGCTTGGCGGTAGGCTGCATCAATCCGCTGGCTGCGCTCCGCTGGTTTGTCGTGGCTTATATTGCGTTGTTCCATTTTGACGTGAGCTTGCGTGCGTTGGTCTGGCCTGTCATACGGTTGTTTGCCTTGGTCTGACCTGCCATAGGGTTGTTTACCTTGGTCTGGCTTGCCATAGGCTTGTTTACTTTGGTCTGGCTTGCCATAGGCTTGTTTACTTTGGTCTGGCTTGCCATAGGCTTGTTTACTTTGGTCTGGCTTGCCATAGGCTTGTTTACTTTGACCTTGCTTGCCATAGGGCTGTTGGCGTTGATCCGGCCTTTCGTGGGGCGGTACTCGCTCGTCGGTTATACCGTAGGCGGGACTGCGCCTTTCGGCTTTTCCGTATGTTTGCTTGTTTTGATCGGGTTTACTATAGGTTTTTTGGCGCGATCTAGACCTGTCGGTAGATTGCTTTCGCAGAGTGCCAGAAGGAACGCCTCTCTCGGAAACATCCTCGCGCACGGTCTCTTTTCTATCTCCAAATGGCTTTTTAAAAGGTTTTTTGAATGGCATGTGTTGGCCCTCCTCGGCTGTATATATGGTGTAGTCTACCACAGGTAACGATGAATAGCCATTCTCTTGACGAACGCACCTAGGCTCGTTATACTCATGCTAATTGAAAAGCAGCATTGAGAGGAAGAGTAACTCTAGACAAGGCTCAAGAGAGCTGGGAATGGTGGGACCCAGTGCGTTAGACTAGAGCGAAGAACATCCTTGAGCTTCCGCCCGAAAGCAGTTTTGCGAGTAGGCTCGGACGGGTTGCCCGTTACAGCTATGGAGTTGGCCCACTAGGGCAACTTGGGTGGCACCGCGAATTAGCCCTTCGTCCCAAGAGCAATCTTGGAATGAAGGGCTTTTATAGTTCCACAAATTCAGATAAGGGGGACTGACCATGCCAACAACTACCGCCAAGAGCCTCTACCGTGAACTAGCGCACAATGTTGACCAAGAGGTACACCTCGAAGGCTGGGTGCGCACCATACGCGCCTCTAACACAGTAGGCTTTATCGAGTTCAATGACGGAACCTTTTTTAGGAATGTGCAAATTGTTTTCGACAACACTCTCGCCGACTTCGCCACTATCACGAAGCTTGCCGTCGCTTCGGCCATAGGCGTACGAGGCGTAGTGGTAGCAACGCCAGGTGCCAAGCAACCCTTCGAAATAAAGGCAAGCGAAATCACCGTAGAGGCGGGCTCGGACAGTGACTACCCTTTGCAGAAAAAGCGGCACTCTCTAGAATTCTTGCGCGAAATAGCCCACTTGCGCCCTCGCTCTAACCTCTTCTCGGCTGTGTTTCGCGTGCGTTCCGTTGCGGCCCATGCTATCCATTCTTTCTTTCAAGAGCAAGGCTTCGTCTACATCCACTCCCCCATTATCACTAGCAGTGACGCCGAAGGCGCCGGAGCAATGTTCAGAGTAACTACTCTCGACCTGCTAAATCCACCGAAAACGGCAGGGCGAGTTGACCATACCCAAGATTTTTTTGGCAAAGAAACCTTCCTCTCGGTAAGCGGGCAGTTAGAGGCCGAGATTTTCGCCTTAGCGTTTAAGAATGTCTACACCTTTGGGCCTACTTTTCGGGCCGAAAATTCGCATACAGCGCGCCATGCCGCTGAGTTCTGGATGATAGAGCCAGAACTCGCCTTCGCCGACCTCGCCGACAACATGGACAATATTGAAGCTCTTGTAAAATATATCGTAAAGTATGTACTCCGGGAATGCCCCGAGGAAATGGAGTTTTTCAATCAGTATGTGGAACCTGGCCTGTTAGAGCGGCTAGAAAAGCTGGTGGAATTAGACTTTGTGCGGCTCGACTACAGCAAAGCGATCGCTATTCTGCAAGAATCGGGGAAGGATTTTGTCTACCCTCCTTCGTGGGAGGACGGCCTGCAGACTGAACACGAACGCTACCTCTGCGAGGAAGTCTATCAGAGGCCTGTGTTCGTAACCAATTACCCCAAGGGTATTAAATCTTTTTACATGCGCTTAAACGATGATGGAATCACTGTGGCCGCCACAGACTTGCTGGTTCCTAGTATAGGTGAGTTAGTCGGCGCGAGCCAGAGGGAAGAGCGCCTAGATGTGCTGGTCGCCCGCATGAATGAACTCGGCATGCAGCTAGAACCTTACTGGTGGTACCTGGAGCTACGTAAGTACGGCGGGGTTAAGCATGCAGGTTACGGCCTTGGTTTTGAGCGCCTGATTATGTACTTGACAGGCGTAAGCAATGTGCGCGATGTCATCCCTTGCCCGCGCACTGTCGGCAATCTCAAGATATAGACTAGGCCACTTACGACAAGAGCCACCCTTTAACCTTGCCGATCAAGCCGACTTCGGCTAAAGCCTTGTATACGACTAGGAGTAGGGGTCCCATGGCTAGGCCGACAAACCCTAGCAGCACCAGCCCCACATAGCTCGCAATTAGCGTAGGCAGAGGCTCAATGCCAATATTTTCTGAAAGAATATACGGCGAGAGACTATACCGCCCCAGCAGAGTAAGGGCATATATTATGGCCAAGCCACCTGCCAAGAACATATTGTCGGCCAGCAAGGACCAGACAATCCAAGGCACAAAGATAGCCCCCGGACCAAGCACGGGCAAGGCATCGACTACGCCGACAGTGACAGCAAGGAGCATGACAAAACGAACTCGTAAGAGAACGAGGCCCACTAAGACAATGATGGACGTCACAACCATCATGATTAATTGCGTTTTTGCCCAGCCCAAGGTGGCCTTAGTGAGGCGAGCAAGTACATCGAGCAGTGGCCGTGCTGTCCCGGGTGGAGTCAAACTAACTGCGCGGGACTTCAGCCCATCTAAATCCACCGTAATAAAGAAGGCCGCCACTACTAAGACGATTATAAAAACCACAGCTGTAGGGACCAACGAAGCGAAGCCCACAATGGCGGTAATGATAACCGGAATGGTGGCACTCATTTGTTCAGCCAAGTTGGCAAAATTAAAATCTAAGGCCAAGAGCGCCCTTAGGTCGATGGGCAAGAAAGCAAAGTATTCTTGTACCAGGGACACAATTGCCTCTCCCTGCTCAGTGAGAAGGGCCTGCCAGTGAGGTAGCTTGCTGACAAAGTAGGTGAGTTCCGCAATTAACCTGCCTACTATCCACACTGAAAACGCTACTGCGACATAGCACAAGCTTGTTAGCACCAGCAAGGTGGGGAGATATGGCGTGAGAGGCGAAAATGACGTTGCAAGAGACGCACCGGCGCATCGATGATGAGGGCAATGAGAACCGCCAAAATAAATGGCGCCAACAGCACCATGGACAGTAGCAAAAAACGATACCCCAAGTAGATGACGGCAAGTAGCAAGAAAGATTTCCAGGCGATTTTAAGATAAGTCAGGGTGACGCTACGTTCTAAGCCCATGTTTTCCCTCCCCTTAGGTGACAACTTATTATACCAAAAAACGAGCACACAGTGATGCAAGGCGTGAGCCAATATACTTTTTATACTACAAACAACCAATGGCGCTACAAATCATGGTACCATTGTTCTAGAATCGAATGATGCCGCTAGTGAAAATTTACACAGGAGGTCAGGCTATGAAAGCACTCTTTACGGGCAACGAGGCCATTGCGCGAGGCGCCTACGAATATGGCGTAGCCGTGGCAACAGCATACCCAGGCACACCAAGTACCGAAATTCTAGAGAATATCAGCAAGTACAAAGAAATCAAAGCACAGTGGTCACCTAATGAAAAAGTAGCCATGGAAGTTGCAGCAGGTGCCTCCATTGCTGGGGCGCGTACTCTCGTTGCCATGAAGCATGTCGGTGTGAATGTCGCGGCCGACCCTTTATTCACCATGTCATACGCTGGGGTACAAGGTGGCCTTGTACTCGTTACAGCTGATGACCCAGGCATGCACAGCTCACAAAATGAGCAAGATAACCGCTACTATGCCATGTTTAGTAAAATTCCCATGCTGGAGCCTAGCGATAGCCAAGAGGCCAAGGATTTTGTGGGGCACTCCCTCCTCCTCAGTGAGGAGTTTGATGTGCCAGTGCTCTTGCGCATCACCACGCGCATAGCTCACTCTAAGACTATTGTCTATCTAAACGAACCAATGGAGCGCCTTGTTAAGCCTTATACTAAGGACATACAAAAAAATGTCATGATACCTGCCCATGCGCGGCAAAAACGCCTCCTGCTTGAAGAACGCCATCGCCAACTCAAAGAGTATAGCGAAGCCACCCCCTTAAACCGCATTGAATGGCAGGACAAAAAAGTCGGTGTTATTACTTCAGGAATAAGCTATCAATATGTCAAAGAGGCTCTACCCATGGCTTCTGTACTCAAACTCGGGTTTACCTGGCCATTACCAGAGAACCTTATCCGTAGCTTTGCCAGAGAAGTAGAGACTCTCTATGTCATTGAAGAGAATGAGCCTTACCTCGAAGAACAAATAAGAGCGCTCGGCCTGCAAGTGGAAGGAAAAGCCCTCTTCCCCATCATGGGTGAACTTTCCGCTACCATCATTCGCCGCGCACTTGGTACTAGCGCCTTAGCAACAACTATTTCCTCGGTCAGGGTGCCCAATCGCCCACCCGTACTCTGCCCAGGCTGCCCACACCGCGCGGTGTTTTATGTCCTAAAGCAACTGCGCCTAGTTGTTACGGGCGATATTGGTTGCTACACGCTAGGTGCGCTTTCGCCCTTAGATAGCATGGATACGTGTATTTGCATGGGGGCCTCCATACCCATGGCGTTAGGCTTCGAAAAAGCTCATCCGGAGCTCGCGGAAAAGACTGTGGCAGTAATTGGTGATTCCACCTTTGCGCATTCGGGGCTTACTGGTCTTATGGATATAGTCTACAACCAGGGTACCGCAACCGTTCTCATACTAGACAACAGCACGACGGCCATGACTGGGCATCAAGAGCATCCTGGCACCGGCAAAAGCCTTAGTGGAGAAACTACCCCGCAAATTGATATAGCTGCACTATGCCGTGCCATAGGCGTCAGCCGCACCTTCGTCGTCGACCCCTTTGAGATGGACGGTCTAAAAGACTTGCTGAAGAGAGAAGTAGCCACGCGGGAGCCCTCGGTCATTGTCGCTAGACGTCCCTGCGCCTTGATAGTCAAACAAACAACAGAAGCCCTCGCCGTTGATGCGACAAAGTGCGTGGGCTGCAAGATGTGTGGGCGTATTGGCTGCCCTGCCATAAGCTTCGTCGATAAGAAAAGCCATATCAACAGCTCTCTGTGCATAGGCTGTGGTCTATGTGTGGGGCTATGCAAGTTTGGCGCTATAGCGAAGGAGGTCCGCTCATGAAAACACTAAACATCCTATTGGTAGGTGTCGGGGGCCAGGGCACCATCCTCGCCTCCAAGATCTTGGCCGAAGTCGCCATGATGCAGGGCTTAGACGTCAAGATGTCCGAAATTCACGGCATGGCTCAACGCGGCGGCAGTGTAGTTACACAAGTACGCATGGGCGAGAAGATTTACGGGCCCGTTATCGATGAAGGTGAGGCCGACTTTATAGTCGCCTTTGAGAAACTCGAAGCACTGCGCTGGATACATTACCTGCGGCCGGGCGGCGTGGTCGTGGTCAACAACCAGCAGATTGACCCCATGACAGTGATTACCGGCCAATTTGTTTACCCCCCAGAGATCTTAGATACTCTGCTGGAGCGTGCCGATGATGTCAATATCTTAGACGCGCTACAATTAGCAAGAGAGGCCGGAAGCGCTAAAACAGTCAATGTGGTGCTACTAGGTGCTCTAGCCCGCAAAATGGAGATCCCCAAGGAGGATTGGCACGAAGCTATTCGCCGCACAGTAGCACCCGCCTTTCTCGCTCTTAACATGGCGGCTTTTAGCGCCGGTCTAAAAGAGGCGTAACACAAAATCATCAAAAGGCTGACTAGTGCCTAGGGCACCAGTCAGCCTTTCTTACTGCTACACTACGATTCCTAAATGATACCTAGCCAGGTACTGAGCAACGTGGTTAGTTGACCCAGTAGTAGCGAGATACGTCCGGCAACAACGTTACCGAAAGATACCCCGAAGGTAATCATCATCACCCAACGGCCAGCTTGCGAAATTCTCTTGACTGGACCACTCTGAGGTATGGAGAAGACAAAGTAGGTCAGGACCACCAAGACACCAAAGACGATGAGGAAATTATCAAATGTCCTGTTGAGCAAGAAGTTACCAGCCGTATCGTGCACTATGATGTCAATCATCGTCGCCCTAGCTTGCAGAATAGCTTGCGAGTTCAGCGATGTAAAGAGCGATAATCCCACACCATTACCCACCAAGTAGGCAATCGGCCAGCGGCTGACCCACGCATAGCCCTTGATAAAGCGCGCGTACAACATCAGACCTAGGACGAACGGAACAATAAAGTGCCACTCGTTCCTAGTCGTCAACGGCACATAGCCAAAGCGATGGATGTTGCCGATAGCGGTACCAATAGCGTGACCAGCCGTTGAGCCCACGAAAACGTGTTCTGCAAAGCGATAAATGGGGTTCTCCTTGTAGATGAAGGAGAATATAGCCAGCATGCATGCTGCCATTACCCAAGTCCAAACACTCATGGAAATATTCACTGTTTCACCTCCTCTATAGTGGTGAGGTATCTATTAAATGATTCTGATCTAAACTAGTTCTTCTTGCTAAAGAAGTAGGCCACGTTACCAACAATGATAAAGGCGACAATGATTAAGTGCCCTATGGACTGCGCATCCATCATGGCAGCACCCTGTCCGATAATGCCGGTTAGCTGCTCGTATTCGGCTGCACCGCGCAGACCTCCTAAAAGACCCTTCATTTGCCCTGAGGATACGAAAGGCATGGCGGCAGGTACACTCACGGTAACGACAGCCGCGGCGAACTTCACGCCCATGGGGTCGACAGCTTGGCGAATGAAGGCATTGTAGCCAGGGTCGCCAGCAGAGAGACCGATGACGAAGGCGAAGTCATTCATGTCTACTATGCCATCCATCAGGGTGAGAGCATCAATGTTGTTGCCCCGCACATCTGTTTTAATAACGCGAGAATCCTGAGCGAAGGACATGATGGCGTTCTCGCCACCGGCCATAAAGCCGAGGTCAATGAAATCTTCGCCATACGTTAGACCGCGTGCTTCTAAATCGCGCATAATCATTTCCGACATCTGTGGACCTTCCGGCCAGAAAGATACGGCAACCCATCTAATACCACGCGCAGTCAAATGCTCGACAAGGGCGACAGACGCAGGATGCAGATCGGGAGCGCTCGCCGGAGAATAGTCGAACGACAACAGCACTACATCAGTGGCCGGATCTAGGTCTTCAATAATATTGTAAATAGAACGAGTGACCTCTTGCGTCGACAACGGAATACCTATCGGCCAGATGAGGGGAACAATCAAGCCAATCATCAAGATAGTGTAAATAATTCTGCGGTCGATATTCTGTAATTGTTTGGCCCAGTTCATCTAAGGGCACCTCCTTTCTCTAAGAATGGATTACTCGCCACCGAGATATCCGCGTTCAAGTCCGAAGAGGATGCGCAAGCTCGTGGCAAAGCCGCCGATGGCCGCCCCGATAATAATAGCGCGTTGACCTGCTGTGTTGGGCACTGCCAAGAGCCAGCGTTGCAAGCTTGGAAAGTAGTCCCAAATAATAGCACCGATAGGAGCTGCGCCCAACATTACCACAATAGCTGCTACCAAGAGCACCGACGCCTCTAAGCTACGGGCGCGGAAGGCACGGTAGGAAGCTGAGGCAATGTAGAACGCTAGGATGGCGAACATCGCACCCGAAAGAGGAGCAGCGATATTGTCGAAGATACGGCTGTAGAAAGCTACTATGTCTGGGTCAGCGGGCCTGAGCTCGCGAATCGTACGAGCCACAGTGAAAAATAGCATTGAGAAAACGAGAGCTGCGCTGTTAATCCAGCCTGGACGCTTGCGAGCTACATAGTTGCCGTGTAGACGAAGCAGGTTAACCGACGCTAGACCAATGGCGAACGCGGAAATGATAGTCGTCCACGGGCTCAAGTAAACGCTGACGATCTCACGGAACTGCATCCCCACGAGCGGAACATCACCAGTAGTGATGGGACCAAACAAGAAGATTACACCCACCAAGAAAGTTATAAAAAGTGGAATTTCTCTACGCAACTGTTACACCTCCTTTTTGAGGATTATCTATTAGTAACCATAGTTCACACTACTTGACAAGAAGAACTCTTATAGTACTACTTAACGAGTAGTACTCGCAGCCAATCGTTACCAGCGGTCATCATGACGGCACCGACAAAAATCACAGCCATCAAGGCGAGCTTAATATAGTCTTGAGAGGCAATACTGCCCAGCCTGACCTTATCTTGCGATAGGTAGGCGCCACCGGCGTAAATTTCTTCTCCGATGAGGGTGTAGTCACACGCGGCGACAAAGAAGGGAATTTGATGCATATTCGCAGTTCCAGCCACCTGAATGGCACCAACTTGGGCACCACCTTCTGCCATCAAGAGAGATTCAGCCCAGAAGGCACCGATCATCAAGTTAGCAGCCACGCGCTGACGGGCGAAAATACCTAGTACACCGGCGATGTACGCAAACTGCTCGCTAGAGAGAAAGCGCACCGTGTCCTCTTTGAAAAGGTCTGTCTTTCCGGCAGCCATGTAT
The DNA here is from genome assembly GCA_018333655.1 of Bacillota bacterium. Taxonomy (NCBI): domain Bacteria; kingdom Bacillati; phylum Bacillota; species Bacillota bacterium. The sequence goes on from JAGXTJ010000006.1 coordinate 15,143, forward strand.
CCCTGACGCACAACTTCCTGAGCGAGAGGAAAAACGTTAGGAATGCGGATACTGACGATGAGCTCTGCGTTGTACTTGGCAGAAAGGCCTGTTACATAGCCGAGCACCTCGAGTGCGGCGAAGGTTTGGGGGGCAGTGTCACCAGTGACGTCGGCAATTCCAGGGGAGAAGTGCACCGGCTTGCCCATTTCAGTAGCACGACCGATAGCCTCTTCAATAGCCTCCAGACCAGCGATGCGACGGAGTTTTACTACGAACTTACCATCCTTGGCCAACTTTACGATTAACAGAATGCAGATAGAGACAAAAAGCATCGTCCAAAAACCAAAAATATTACCCGGGACTAATTTCATTTTTTCACCTCCCTATTTTTTATATATCAATCCCCTGCCTAGACAAGGGAAAATTAAGCCCCTCACGCATAACTATTTGCCGTGCGCATCGCATATTCCTGCAGCATGGGTAAAAATATTTATTGAGGATACTTGCCACACTTCAACGCATATTTCGACAAATTGTGACACCCTCATATTAACAGACAGCTTGGCCAAAGAAAAATGCCGCCACTTAAAGCTACCTTCTGCACACTACCCCGCTCTCATTTTACATAGCTTTAACGCTCTATTTCTCAACTACATCTCCGTAAGTGACGTAAATTTCTGCTGAATTGAAAGAACCTAGCTCAATTAAGGCTAAGTTCTTTCGCGCCTTCTTACTCGGCCTCACGCCGCGCTGCCCGTCTAAGTTGCGCTAGCAAAGGTGCCAGATTAGGCAGTCCCGCCGCAACTAGGTTTTCGAGAATGCTTATGCTTTCGACGGTAAAAAGGAAGCCGTAGACCAAGGTCTTGCTCATGACGGCAACTACTTCTGTACCCGCCACATGTTCTACTTGCGCACAGAGGACACCCAGCGTAAAGTAGGCCACTAGCTTGATAAAAGTACCCCGAAAAGCTTTTTTGCTTGAAATTTCACCCGCTGTCAGCGCCACCATGAAGCCACCTTTTTGGGCCGAAATCGCCACCAGCTTGCTAACTAGGTCGAGCATAACGGCAATCCACACAGCAAGAAAGGCGGCGTCTGGCTCCACGAGGTAGTAGATGATGGACCATACTAGGCCGAGCAACCTAATTGTGGGCGGACGCAAAGTCTCTCTTAAACTCTCGAAAAGCTGCATGTTTCACCTCCTAAAACTAAGAGGGGTGCCGCGCACCCCTCCGTGGCTTAACCGAATATGGTACTAACGCCGCGGCTGACGACTCGCGCGCCAACTCTATCTACCAACGCGCCCTGCGCACTCACAAAAACATTGCGGGCGATGAGCATGTCCATCGCAGCAGTCACTTCAGTCTCTGTTAAGTCTTCGCGCGGATCGACCACCGAAATGGTAACCGGCCGGCCGCCTGCATTGGTAAACACCATTTGCAAAGTCTTATTCATTACTTTTGACCTCCTTTCCTCACTACTCAACTAGTTGTGAATCCTGCACTTACTAACCAATTACTCTAGCTTCGTCAATGCGATGGACAAAGAGCACCGGATGTTTCTGCAGACTAGCTAGCACAGCGGCTATGGCCGCTACATCGGTATCGGAGACAGAATCGCGCAGACGATTGTAGGCCCGGTGACGCAGAATAGCCGCGCCTTCTAAGTCTTGACCTACCTGTACGGTGATGCGCAAGCGAGAGAGTAGATTTTCACGAATTGCCATTTGTTTACACCTCCCTTCCCTTGTTGTAAGTCGGCCGACTCACTGACTAGATTGTACGAGGTAAAGATCTACTTGCCGAAGGTGGAGTTTGACCAAACTAGGGCGTAAACTAACGCGAAAAGGCCTAGAAACCCTAATTCTTGCCGCCATAAACGACAAAGTACCACCTCAACAGAATAAAAAAGGGAGCCGCTTGGCTCCCTTTAAAAGTAAACTAGTACGTTCCCTGCTGCTTCACTAAAGCCCGTTCCGCCATTTCAATCATTCTGCGCACCATGTGACCGCCGACCGCGCCGCAGTCGCGAGAGGGAATGTGTCCCCAGTAGTCTTCGCTACCCTGGTAAACCGGGATCCCTAGTTCTGCCGCGATTTCATACTTCATATTGTCGAGGGCCTTATGGGCTTCTGGCACTACTTTCTTACCGATTTGTGCGCTGCCTTTTGCCACGTGACATCATCTCCTTTCAACTATAGAGTTCCCTCTTTAGCGTGAAGTGATGATGCTAAAAATATTGGTGCTCTTCTATTATTAGTAATTACAGATTCTACCTTGTGGCTTTAAGGGTGCTAATTCCTAGCGCGCATTCAATCCGTTTTTTTTGCAAGACGCAGGCTAAGGCGTCGGGCTTGAGGAAGTTGCCATGAGCATAGAAGGCAGAAGCATGGCAACCGCCACTGCAGTAGAGTTTAGCCCAGCACGCCAGGCAGTCTGGTTTACGGTAAACATTCACTTGCGCGAGTTCACGCGGCAAGTCTAGGTTTACCAAGCCCTCAAACACTGTTCCCAATTTAAATGGCTCGTTCCCCACAAATTGATGGCAGGGGTAAATATCACCATCTGGTGTTATTGCCACATAATCCCACCCGGCACCACAACCTATAATGCGTTTGCCGAAGCACGGCCCGTTATAGGTTGCCACATTGAAATGAAAAAAATTAAAGGGGTCCCCGTTTTCTTGTTTCTCTAGGTAAAAATCTGTCAAACGATCGTATTCCCGACATAGAGCCTCCTCGTGTTCCCTAGTTAAGGCGAACGATTCACCTGCTCCGCCCACTACCGGCTCAAGTGAAATCTCCCGCAACCCTAGCTCATAGAGATGCTCTACGTCCCTGGCAAAATCGAGATTGTGAGCGGTATAGGTACCGCGCACAAAGTAATTTTTTCCACCACGACTAGCGACGAATTTAAGGATAGCCTCGCTTACTGACGCGTAACTACCGACATCGTCGGCAAAAGGGCGCAAGAAATCGTTAACTGCGGCCCGCCCGTCTAGGCTCAGCACCACAGACATTTGGTTTTCATTGAGAAAACTTGTTTCCTCCTCCCCGAGCAAGGTGCCGTTCGTCGTCAGGGTGAAACGGAGAATTTTGTTTTCTTTCTCTGCCTCTTTGCGGCCATAAGCAACTATCTCTTTGACGACAGCAAAGTTTAGCAGTGGTTCACCACCAAAAAAATCGACCTCGAGATGTTTGCGGCTACCAGACGAACGCAAAAGAAAGTCTATGGCCGCCTTGCCTGTTTCTACATCCATCAAAGTGCGTCCACCGCCAAAGTTGCCGGTAGCGGCAAAGCAGTACTTACAGCGCAAATTGCAGTCGTGGGCGACATGCAGGCACAAGGCTTTGACCTGCGGGCTGTCCTCGGCGAACTCTGGTTCTTGCGGCAGGGCGACATTTAAAAGCCCTTCATCACAAAGGGCTTTCACTTCTTCAAGAGCTACGTCAATGTCAGCGGGAGAAAAACGAGCGCTGAGTTTCTGCCTTACTTCACTTGGCGAAGCTTGGCCGTAACTTTTAATAACCTCTCCTGCTAGCTCGTCTACGGCAAACAGGGAGCCGGTGATGGGGTCTAAAACTAAAGTCGTGCCGCGAAAAGTAAATACGTGCACGCTAGTTCTTGTTTTGGCAGACCTGATTGCCAACGGTGCAAGAAGTCTTGCAGGCAGATTGACATGAAGTTTGGCATTCCCTGCAGGCGGTGTTTTTTTCGGTAGCTATGATGCTGCCTTTTACTAGGGTCTTGATGTGTTTATTCATTGCAAAAGCCCCCCTTTAGATATCCGACTCATTCTACCACGATAATAGGTGCGGGGGAAGACGCCTTGCGTAATGGCTTGGGAGGTGCTATCATAAATTTAAATACGAACACTTGTTTGGGGGAAATGCTGTGTCCAAGCGATATAACGAGCCAATTCGTGTCTTTGGCAAGGAGGCGCGTCTAGAGGCCTTTGTGTGGCGACAGAAACTTTATCGCGTCGAACAAGTCCTACAATCTTGGAACATGAGCAGCGGGTTATGGCATAAAAACGCCAAAGATCGCCAGTTTTCCCTTGTAGCGGCTAGCCACAACCATGCTCGAGGGGTCTTCGAATTGTATTTTGAGTGTCTAGAGAAGCAATGGTTTCTCTTTAAGGTCGTTGATTAATATGTTTGTGCATCTGCATGTTCACTCGCATTTTAGTTTTAAAGACGCGACCCCTTCCCCGCTACGACTAGCGCAAAGAGCCAAAGAGCTCGGAATGTCGGCTCTAGCGCTCACCGACCACAACACACTAGCCGGTGCTATTCGTTTCTACCAGGCTTGCCGGCGCCATGATGTTAAACCCATCATTGGGTGCGAAATCACCCTCGACACAGGACACCACCTTGTTTTACTGGCGATGAATATCAAAGGCTACGGCAACCTTTGCCGCCTTGTGACAGCCATGCACCTCTCAAACCCTAGCAAGAAGACGGAAGCCTCCCTCGCCATGGTTGAAAAACACAGTATGGATCTAATTTGCCTGACCGCCTGCTCGCAGCGGCAAGTAATTACCCGTGCCTGCCTGATTAATCTCAAAGAAATTTTCGCTGACCGACTCTACGTGGAGCTAGAGAACCCCCTCACACAGGATAGCCCTCGCGTCCTGCGCCAGCTTGTTCATCTCGCAGAGGAACTAGAGTTGCCGTTAGTAGCCACCAATAATGTGCACTTTCTTTCTCCCCCTGATCACCGTTGTCGCGATATTTTAGCGGCCATGGGCGAGAACGTTACCGCTCTGCATCTAGGGTCGACGCGACATCCCAATAGCGAACGCTATTTTAAGAGTGCCACCGAAATGGATTCTCTATTTAAGGAATACCCCGAGGCTGTAAAAAACTGCAGCCAAGTAGCCGCACGCTGCAACTTAGAGCTCCCGCTAGGGACGTATCGCTTTCCTTACTTCCCTTTACCAGCAGATAAAAGCGATGCCTTTTTGTATTTGCAAGAGCTCTGCCTAGATGGTCTAGGGCAGCTCTACCCTAAAGACCTTGCGCCGCTCTCCCGTCTCGATTACGAGCTCAGCGTTATTCGCGAGCTAGGTTTTGTGGAGTACTTTCTCGTGGTGTGGGACATTGTCAATTTCGCCCGCAGCGAAAAAATACGCTGCTCTGGCCGGGGTTCGGCGGGAGATTCGCTGGTTGCCTATGTACTCGGCATAACCGCGGCAGACCCAGTCGACAACAACCTTATCTTTGAAAGGTTTTTAAACCCTGAGCGCCGCGGCATGCCCGATATTGACCTAGACTTCGATTCGGCGCGGCGCGACGAAGTGCTCGCCTATGTCTACCACCGTTACAGCGAAAGCAAAGTGGCCATGGTGGGCACAGTCAACACCTATAGTTCGCGCAGTGCTCTGCGTGAGGTCGCTAAGGCCCTCTCCTTTTCTAGCTCTGAGATTAGCCATCTCGCCGCCTTTATGCCCCGCACCGCGGCCAGTAACATGGAGGCGGCTATAGAGAAGTTGCCAGAGCTATCCTCCTTTCCTAAGGGGCCACGCTATGATGATCTACTCGCGATTTGTGCCGAACTGGAGGGAGTACCGCGCCATTTAAGCGTGCACTTAGGGGGCGTGGTAATTAGCCGCGAACCTCTTACCGACCTAGTACCCCTAGAATGGAGCGCTAAGGGCATTATTGTCACTCAATACGACAAGGATGACATCGAGGCCCTCGGCCTTGTTAAGATGGACCTCTTGGGATTAAGAGTGCTTTCGGCTATACAGTATGCCGTGGACTCTCTCGCTCGGGCTGAAGTTCATATCAGCACCAGTGAAATTCCTTTAGACGACCCAAAGACCTTCGCCCTACTGCAGTCGACCCACACTGTGGGTGTTTTTCAATTAGAGAGCCCTGGCATGCGCGAGCTCCTAGGGCGACTACAGCCAACTACTTTTAGTGATGTCGTGGCCAATATCGCCCTTTTCCGCCCTGGCCCCATGCAGGCCGATATGATTTCACCCTTTATAGCTCGGCGCCATGGGGAAGAGGAAGTAAGCTACAGCCACGAAAGCTTGCGCCCCATCTTGGGCGAAACTTACGGGGTCATTGTCTATCAGGAGCAAGTGCTACAAGTCGCGGCAGCACTAGCCGGCTTTAGCCTCGGTCAGGGCGACCTTTTGCGTCGTGCCATGACTAAGAACTGCTCGCCAGAAGAGCTAGAGACTATTCAGACGGCCTTTTTGGCGGGATGCCGCGAACGCCACGTTGCCAACGAGGTTGCGGAGACGGTGTTTAAGCAGCTGGCGGCCTTTGCCGCATATGGCTTTAATAAGGGACATGCCGCGAATTTCGGCCTGGTCGCCTACCAGACTGCCTATCTTAAAGCGCACTACCCCGCCCATTTTCTCGCTGGGGTGCTCAATAACCAACCGATGGGTTTCTACCCGTCGCGCGTTGTCCTAAATGAAGCGCGCCTTTCTGGCATTGCTATTTTGCCTCTCGATCTTGGCCATAGCAAGTATGACTTTACCGTAGAAGGTAGTGCCCTACGTGTCGGCCTGATGTGCATCCCCTCTTTTACAGCGGCCCACTACGCCCTGCTCGAGGACAACCGCACCGCACAAGAACTGCAAAGCTTGTCAGATGCCTTAAGACGCCTCCCCTTCCCAGAGCAGCTATGGCAAAGCCTGCTTCAGGCCGGAGCACTAGACTGTTTTGGCGCGCGCAGTAGCTTGGCGAACACCATCTTGCACTCTTTCGCTACCACAAAGAAAGCTACCCGCGGCCAATTTTCTCTCTGGATTGAAGAGGAGGCCAGCGACTATGGCTCGGCTCCCCCGAGCCTCAAAGAGCGTTTGCGGGGAGAGCTAGCTATTACCGGTCTGACCTACACCATGCATCCCTTGCGCCTCTATGAGGATTACTACCGCAAACTAAATATAACCTACAGTGCGGATCTGCTAAAACAAACGCATGGCGCACGCCTCAAGGTGGCCGGCTTTATCGTGGCAAGGCAAACACCCCCTACTCGGAGTAAGCAGCGGGTGATATTTCTCACCATTGAAGACCCCACTGGCCTGATTGATGTCGCCGTGTTTTCCCATGCCCAGCAAAAATACGCCGCCTGCGCTTTAGAGGCGACCCTGCTCTACATCGAAGGCACCGTGCGGCGTACAGGCAGACGTAGTGTTAGCATCAACGCCGAAAAAGTCTTGGATTTAAGGAGTGTCGTTACCTGCGATGGCGCAAAGACTCCCTTGCCTTAGGCGCGAGAAGACCACCCACTCCTCCACAGACCACGGCACCGCCAACGCGCCACAACACTTCTCTGGCTACGGGCTCCGCCAAGACCATAGCGCCAAACGCCAACACCAGCACACTGTACATTAACCCCACTAAACTGCCGTACAAAAGGGCACTGCGCCCGCTCTTACGCGCTGCATAACCGCCGCCCCACAGCACACTAGAGACCCCAGCAAGAGTGGCAACCAGCGACATATAGTGCTCGGGCAGGGCGGTATAGGCGAAGAGAATACTGACGACACCAAAAAGAACAACCGAGAGAAGAATCGCTGCGCCCGTGCCTTTGAGGATAGGCATTACCTGAAATGCTGTTTTTGCTGCCTCCGCCCCTCGCACAGCTCTACGCCCTGGCATTACTCGCGCCATAACAAAGCCCCCCATCTGTCTTTTGTAAAGACTATTAGCTGGGGGACCACCGTATAACTAGAAGTTAGAAGTTAGAGGTTGGAGGTTGGACGGTTAGAAGTTAGAGGTTGGACGAAAGGATCCACGCCTCTGTGATCTCTGTGGTTGAAAACGTTTCCCCAAACCCTCTTTGCACTAGTGCCGAAACAATTTTTATTTCTTATTGCTACCTAGTACTTCGAGGACTTCTTTGGCGAAGTCGCCACTTCTGTCTTCTTTAATAGCTTGCCGCATCTGTTCCATTAACCTGACCAGGAAACGCAAGTTGTGCAGCGAGACGAGCACTAGGCCTAGCACTTCGTCCGCCTTGATGAGATGCCGCAGGTAGGCGCGACTAAACTTCTGGCAAGTGTAGCAGTCACAGCCCTCTTCGAGAGGGGCAAAGTCTTCCGCGTAGGGGTTGTTGCGCACCACTACTTTGCCAAAACGAGTGAGCGCCATACCATTACGCGCCACGCGCGTTGGTAAAACACAGTCAAACATATCTATGCCGCGCAAGACACCCTCTACCAAGGCATCTGGGGAACCCACACCCATTAGGTAACGCGGCTTGAAAGGCGGCAGCAAGGGCACAGTGCTGTCGAGAATTTCGTACATCAAAGGTTTCGGCTCGCCCACACTTAGGCCGCCGATAGAGTAGCCCGGAAAATCGAATTCTAGCATTTTCTCTACGCTGCGCGCCCGCAGATCATGGTACATGCCGCCCTGTATGATGCCAAAGAGAGCTTGTCTGTGGGTGTCGTGGTGTGCTTCATGGCAGCGTTTCGCCCACCGAATGGTACGCTCTAAAGACGGAAGCACATAGCTCCGCTCGGCAGGATAGGGCGCACATTCATCAAAACACATTATTATATCTGCGCCAAGGGCATTCTGTACTTCCATAACTTTCTCGGGGCTCAAAAAGTGTTTCGAACCATCGATATGGGAGCGAAACTCCACCCCGTCTTCGCTGATCTTACGCAGATCATTAAGCGAAAAAACTTGGTAGCCGCCGCTATCCGTGAGAATACTGCCTGGCCATTGCATAAAATTATGCAAGCCCCCTGCCTTCTCCACTAACTTATGGCCGGGGCGTAAGTAAAGATGGTAGGTATTGCTGAGAATAATCTTAGCGCCTATGCCTTCTACTTGCTGCGGGGTCAGCGTCTTTACTGTGGCTTGAGTTCCGACAGGCATAAAAATAGGCGTAGGGAAGCTACCATGCGGTGTCTCCAAGGTGCCAAGACGAGCCCCAGTCTGTGCGCAAGTTTTATGTAGGGTAAATTTAATGGCCAAGGGGTTTCACTCCTAAATTATCAACATAGCATCGCCAAAAGAAAAAAATCGGTAGCGTTCGCGAATCGCCGCGTGGTAGGCCTCTAGCACATTCTCTCGCCCGGCTAATGCCGCCACCAACATGATGAGTGTGGATTTCGGCAAGTGAAAATTAGTAATTAGCCCGTCGACAATTTTGAACTTAAAGCCCGGGTAAATGAAAATATCCGTCCACCCCGAACTCGCCACCACTAGGCCATCTTCCGTGCCAATGGATTCTAGCGTGCGCATAGGGGTTGTGCCAACGCACACTACCCTGCCCCCGCCTTGCTTGGTCTGTGTAATGACCTCTGCGGTCTCTGCCGAGACTTCAAAATACTCGCTGTGCATCTTGTGGTCGGCAATGTCGTCCACTTGCACAGGGCGAAAAGTACCCAGGCCAATATGCAGGGTAAGAAAGACTACCTTAACCCCCCTAGCGCGAACTTCGTCGAGTAGCTCCGCGGTGAAGTGTAGGCCTGCCGTCGGAGCAGCAGCCGAACCTAAGTGTCGCGAATAGACGGTCTGATACCTCTCCCTATCGAGCAGTTGCTCTTTAATGTAGGGAGGTAAGGGCATCTGCCCAAGTTTATCGAGCATGGCATAAAAATCCCCGTCAACAGTAAAACGCACTGACTTGCCACCTGCTGCGGTGTCATCTAGGATTTCTGCCGTCAATTCTCCAGCGCCAAATTGCACCACTGTACCTTTTGACAACCGCTTTCCAGGACGAGCGAGCACCTCCCATTCGAGATGATGCGCCAGTGGTTTAAGCAGGACAAACTCTACCGCCGCCCCACCCCCTACCTTACGCCCCAAGAGCCGTGCCGGAAGCACCCTCGTATCATTGAGCACGAGGCAGTCGCCGGGGTTTAAAATTTCTAAAACATCAGGAAAACGGCGGTGCTCAACGGCACCGCTGTTCTTATGGAGCACGAGCAAACGCGAAGCCGTTCGTTCTGCTAAGGGGTGCTGCGCGATTAGTTCCTCGGGTAGTTCAAAATCGTAATCAGATACTCGCAAATTACCGCCTCCATACTGCATGGTCGCGCCACTTCGGCAAAAAAACTAGTTGACTAAGTTGATAAGGTCAACCCCACGGTAGTAATGTAACAAAATGTCGCGGAAAGTATGCCCAGCCGTAGCCATGCCACGTGCGCCCCACTGGCTCATGCCTACACCATGTCCCCAACCACTGCCGCTAAAGACAAAACTGGTGGGTACGGCATTGATGCTCCTAGTGCCCGCAGCACCTTGGACAACATAAGTTTCTCTAGCTGGCAAAGCCTGCTGCCCCGCGGCCGTGGCTACATGCATGTTTTGCAGCGACGACGCTCTACCGACCGACTGGCCCTGGTGAACAAACAACTGCGGGAGTGTGGCTGTTACATTGTACATGGTAGAACGTAAGGCAAACAACCCTGCACTGCCGTCAAAAAGGCGAGCCTGCTGTCTCGTGTAAGTGACTGAGCCCCTAGTCCCATTGATAACGAGCTCTGCCACCCGGCCAGACTGGTAGCGCCTCGCCACATGTAGCGAAAGTATCGTCCCCACATCGCCCCTATTATGGCGCACAATACTCTGCATGGTCTCTTGGGTGATTTCATTATGCCAGGTGGTATGTGTGCTACCTGCCGCCGCCGGAAAGGGATCGGGCACCCCGACCAGAAAACTCTGCGGCGTACCGCCCCACACATTCTCTACGTTTTCGGTATGTCCGCCGCTGTCTGAGTGGTAGAAGGTGGCGGCTGGGCGACCGTTAGCTAAGATTATCACTCCCCGCGTCTCGTCCACCGCGCGGCTCGATGCTTCGTGTTCCCAGGCTACCCCGCCATAGGCTTGACAACAAGTGCTCAGGGTACACAAATCAAAGCCGTCCGCACCATGACGATTACGATTGGCATAAGCATAGGTCCTAGCCACCACGGCTTGCGCCTTTAGTGCTTCGAGGGGCCACGAGGCGGGCATCTCGCGCGGCACAACGCCCTTAAGATAATCGTCAACGTCCATAATGCCGACCACTAAGAAGCGATGCGCACTATTGACGGCAAACTCAAAAATACCTCGGTGCAGGCGCCCATCTATACTCATGGCTACATCTAGGCCCTGCACGATCTCCGCGCGCAAAACCCTACGCGGAAGATTGGCAAAAGTAAACAAATGCCTGCCGTCCTGTCGAATCACTTCAATGCGCCGAAAATCTGTGGGGACTTCGCTAAAAGTAAAGAGAGGCAGAACTACGGCTAGTTCCGCGCGCAGACGGCTAAGCCCTACGGAGTCTAACTCCCTGCCAGCGGCTAGGCGGTAGGTGCCGTCGAAGAAAAGCGTAGTAGAAATACCGGCAGCAACGAGGCTGACCCTCTGCAACTCGGCTTCAGCACGGGTAGAAAAGGCATGATCAGTGACGAGGAACATAGCTCCACGCACGTTACCCTCTATACCGGCTTGCCGCAGGGATAGCAAGGCTTCACTCGCCTGCGCAGCTGTGAAAAATAGTCCTCCCACTGCCAAAAACCCTGCGCCTTCTTGCACCACAAAGCTAGGTTGCAAGCTTGCTGGCCAGCGTCCCAGGGTTGTTTGGGCTTCAGCTAATGTAGAAAAGGGCCCGACTTGTAGGCGAATGGCCTCGCGTTCTATGCGCCAAGAGCCTGCGTCGTCGACCATAATTTCAACGGTGTTCTCGAGAAAATCGGCCATAAAGAACCGCACCTGCCCACTGTAGCGTAGCGTTGCGGCAGGTAGAGTTAAATTGCCACTGTGCAGACCAATGCGAAATGTACTCGCCAAGAGTGGTCCCCCATCGGCAAAGAGGGGGCTACCGTACCAGAGAGGCAGGCCCAAGAGCAGGGCGCCAATGAGGCCAATGATGAGTAGGCGAGACTTGGCGTTAAGAAACGACATGGTGCATCCCTCTCCTTCACACAAGGTAAGTGCTGATTTCGACGACTACGCAAAAGTTCCTCTAGGGCTCAACTAGTAAATATTGCCTAGGATTTGGGCTTAGGTGGCACAAGGGCCTTTTCGGCTAGGCGTTCGCGTTCACTCAGAAAACAACCGCAGTATTTCTGTCGATACAGGGCGCGCTCACGGGCGAGTTGGTAAGTGAGCTTAAAGTAAGAACGCCAGTCGGCATAGTGGAAGGCTACGCCGTAGCGCAGGGCGGCCACCTCCCCCGCTCTCTTAATCTCGTCATGCTGCTGAAAGGGACTAATTAGGAGTGTGCTACTAAAAGCGTCATAACCCTCGCGCACGGCGATTTCGGCCACTCTACTTAGTCGCAACCCGTAGCAGAGGTAGCAGCGCTCCGCGAGATCTGTTAGGGTGGCGGCTTGCCAACTTGCTTGGCTGCATTTTTCGTCAAGGCCTAACTCGAGGCCTACACTCTGGCAAAAAGTCTTTGCGCCAAGGAGTCGCCGCTCGTACTCTTCGGGCGGATGGATGTTAGGGTTAAAAAAGTACCCAGTCAGCTCATGCCCCGCCTCGCGCAAATGTTTAACAACGTAGGTCGCACAGGGGCCGCAACAAATGTGGAGTAAAAGGCGCACTACCACAACCTCTGCTGCCGAGAGGAGTCTGGCGGCTCTTGCTCCAGGTAAGCCCAACCTAGGCGCGTAACCACCCTGCCGCGGGGGGTGCGCTGAATAAACCCTAGCTGCAAGAGGTACGGCTCGATCACGTCTTCGATGGTCTCCGTGGCTTCGCTAACAGCCGCGGCCAAGGTGTCTAAGCCCACGGGTCCCCCCTCAAACTTACTGATCATGGTCGCCAGCAGCTTCTTGTCGGTTCCATCTAGCCCTAGGGCGTCAACCTCTAGGAGAGCAAGGGCGGAATCGGCCAGCCTCGCCGTTATGCTGCCCTCCCCCTTGACCTGGGCAAAATCACGCACGCGCCTAAGCAGGCGGTTTACTACACGAGGTGTACCCCGCGAGCGCTTGGCGATTTCTTGCGCACCAAGATAATCGATTTGGACGTCTAATATACGGGCTGAACGCATCACTATCTCTTCTAGTTCTTCGTGCGTGTAAAAGTCGAGGCGACTGATGACTCCAAACCTATCCCTGAGAGGGGACGAAAGGGAGCCCGCCCGAGTTGTTGCACCGATAAGAGTAAATTTGGGCAAATCCAAGCGAATGCTTCTCGCGCTCGGCCCCTTGCCAATAATAATGTCGAGGGCGTAGTCTTCAAGGGCGGGATAAAGCACCTCTTCAACCGCGCGACTCAAACGATGTATTTCATCGATGAAAAGGCAGTCGTATTCGGACAAGTTCGTTAATAAGGCCGCCAAATCTCCAGGGCGCTCAATAGCTGGCCCAGAAGTGATACGCAAATTTACGCCGAGTTCATTAGCGATGACAGTGGCGAGCGTCGTCTTGCCTAAGCCCGGAGGACCGTACAAAAGTACATGGTCGAGCGCTTCGCGGCGTAGGCGCGCGGCCTCAATAAACACCTGCAAATTGCTCTTTACTTTTGTTTGACCGATATACTCGCGCAAGTAGCGTGGTCTCAGGCTGCCTTCAATGTTTTCATCCCCCGCCTGCGGAAGGGGGTTTACTACGCGCTCTGCCATCTCTCTACCGTCCTTCTGCCATGGTTCTCAAAACAGCTTTTAACAGTTCCTCTACCGTCGCTTCAGCCCCAAAAAGTGCACGCGCCTGCTTGAGGTGCTTGTCCACCTCGTGTTCTTGATACCCTAGGCTCAGGAGCGCACCTAAAGCCTGTCCTAGAGCGCCACTTGTACTTAAGGGCTGGGCCCCTGTTGATAGCATGAACCCACCACCATCACCCATGTTGCGGGCGATTTTCTCCTTTAACTCGAGTATCAAGCGTTCCGCTGTCTTCTTGCCTATGCCCTGCACCTTGGTTAGCCAGCCTACATCGCCCGTGACGATCGCACCATAGATTTCGGCCGAGCTGCCTGCACCGCATATGTTGAGGGCCGCCTTAGGCCCGATCCCCGTGACAGTCAAAAGCATTTCAAAAAGGGCTAGCGCCTCCATTTCGGGAAAGCCATAGAGGGATAGCTCGTCTTCTCGAACCAGAAGATAAGTGTAGAACTTAACTGTATCCTCAAGGCGCAAGGGCTCGAGAGCGCGCTGCGCGGTAAAAATACGGTAACCTATGCCATTATTATCAATAATAGCGGCCTGAGCCGTCTTAGCTCTTAGTAGGCCGGAAATATAGCTGTACACTAGCGCTGCCCCCCTTTCCCTATGGCCTGGGAGAACCGATATGACTGCAAATGACAGAGCGCTATCGCTACAGCGTCGGCAGCATCATCCGGTCTAATGATCTCTTTTAATCCCAGCATGGATTGCACCATGCGCTGGATTTGCCCCTTATCCGCTCTGCCAAAGCCCGTCAGTGCCTGCTTGACCTGCAAAGGGGTGTATTCAGCCGTGGGTATGTTCTGATTGGCCAGCGCTAAGAGTATAACTCCTCTCGCTTGCGCTACCGCTAGCGCTGTGGTCACATTGGTATTAAAAAACAGTTGCTCAACCGCAGCCGTGTTGATTTTGCCCTCCACAAGAACCGCCGCTAATTCGTTAAAGATGATCTGTAAGCGCTCTGCTGCGGGAAGAGTGGCTGGGGTGCGAATGCAGCCTACGCGTTGGAGCTGTACTTTGTTGTTTATCTCTTCTACAACGCCAAAGCCGGTCAAAGCTAGGCCTGGGTCTATACCTAGGACCAACATCCCTATCCCCCCTGAACATTAGTTCGCCACTTGCCTCGAGATACCTTCATAATTCAAGCCAACAAAAGACCGGCTTGCGCCGGGGCCTCATTAGCTCTAATTTAGAGTCTTGGGATGGGTGGCAGGCGTTTCTTATGTGTGCTGGTAGCCGCTAAGCTATCTACCCTTTCTTTTATGTGGGGGGCGGCGTCACCTATGAGTATGTACTCATCTAGCTCCCTGTATGTAAGCCCCATTTCGCCCTCATCGGTCTGCCCAGCCCACAACCCCGCCGTGGGTGGTTTATCAATTATAACTTGTGGTACACCCAAGTACTTTGCCAACTCGCGCACTTCAGTCTTGACCAAGCCAGCGAGAGGCATGAGGTCAACTCCGCCATCCCCATACTTGGTAAAGTAGCCGATGGTCAGCTCGCTACGGTTACTGGTGCCCAAGACTAGGTAGGCATGGATACTAGCATAGTAGTAGAGAGCTGTCATGCGTAGCCGCGGTTTGACATTAGCTAGGGTTAGCTCTGGCACCACGGGCCTACCCTGCTGTCCTAGGGCGAGAGTGGACACCAGCTGGTCAAAAGCGGACGACAAATCAACTGTAAGCATTTCGAGGCCAAAGGTCTCTGCTGTGAGCGCGGCATGCTCACGATCTAGCGGGTTTGAATGGCATGGCAAGCATACCGCTAGAGCCTTGTGGGGGAAGGCGCGCTTCGCGAGCCCTGCCACCACGGCCGAATCGATACCTCCACTAAGTCCAAAGACGACGCCCTGCATGTTTGCCGACTCAACCTGCTTGGTAAGCCAAGAAACGAGTTTGCTCGCTACCGTGGAAGTTTCTATGAGAAGTTCCCCCTTACTACACGTTAAAGCGAATACTGAGAATATCTCCATCCTGCACGATGTAGTCTTTGCCCTCGAGCGAAAACAGACCTTTTTCTTTTACTTTGGCAGGCGACCCTAAGGTCTCCATATCTATATAGCGCATCAATTCGGCCCTAATAAAGCCGCGTTCGAGATCGGAATGAATTTTACCTGCAGCCTGCTTGGCTGTGCTGTGGCGACGTATGGTCCAGGCTCGTACTTCGTCTTCTCCTACTGTAAAAAATGAGAGCAACCCCAGCACGTCATACGAGGCCTTAGCAATGCGGTCAATACCAGGCTCGGTGATACCAAGCTCCCGCAAGAACTCCTGTCTCTCTGATTCTTCAAGTTCAGATAGCTCCACTTCCGTGTTAGCAGAAAGGAGGATAATGGGCCACGCGTAGCTAGCAGCATAGGCCATAAGCTCTGCCTTACCCGAGTAATCCATCGTAGACAACTGACTCTCGTCGAGATTAATGACCAAGATCATGGGTTTGTCCGTTAAGAAAGTGTACTGCGTGAGTGCATGGCGCTCTAGAGCACTAAGTGAAAGTGTATTTAGGGGGCGTTCGTTCTCAAGGTGGGTGAGGATTTTTTCGAGTAAGGCGATTTCTTCCTCGGCTTGAGGTGGGCGTTTTTTCCCCTCTTTAAGTCGAGTTAACCTCTTGTCAACAAAGGCCATATCAGCCATAAGCAGTTCGTAAGAGACGGTTTGCACGTCTCGCAAGGGAGACACGCTACCTTCGACATGCTCACAGTCACTGTTATTAAAGGCCCGCACCACATGTACCAAGGCGTCCACCCTGCGCACCGACTCGAGGAAGGCATTACCAACCCCTTGCCCCTCGGATGCGCCCCTAACTAAGCCTGGCATATCCATAAACTCTATTTGAGCATAGGTGGTCTTCTTAGGTCTGTAAAGTGCGGTGAGAAAATCGACCCGGCGATCTGGCACCCTAGCCATACCAAGATTGGCCTCTGTCTTACCAGAGAAAAAAGCGCTTGTTTGGGCCCTAGCCCCTGTCAGCAAGTTAAATACTGTCGTTTTTCCGGACATGGGTAGCCCGATTATACCGCATGATGGCATCTAGTTGTTACCGCCTTCCTGTTCCTCCGTGTAGATTGAGCTGATCTCCTCGATAGAGTCACCGATAATGCGCTGAATATCATTGTATATAGTGGCAAATTTAGCTTCGGCTTGCAAATACTCTCGCACAATGCTATTGAGTGCGACTATTTCAGATAGCCGTTGCATCGCCTGAACTTGCTCTGACTCTGGGGCTTTCCCAGACATGAGCTGTGCCTGATAGGCTATTTCTTTACGCCTGTAATCAACAAACATCTTGTAGGCGGGTTGGTCTTCTTTGAGCTTGCTTTGCCATTGTTTAAGCGTGTGAAATTCGGGGGTCGCCCTCAGGGCTCGCGCTAATTCGTGTGCTTTGTCATGTATGAGCATAGATCCACCTCCAACATTCCTTGCGGATATTATATACTACTTGAAGGTGACTGCACCATCTCTACAGGGAGGAAAGCCATGCCAAAGCACTTTTTCGTCACCGGAGAAGAAGAGAGTCTGTCGGCCCTCATGAACGCGTGCTGCCAGGGGAAACGTAACTACAGCACCGTCAGTCGTAATGAAATACGCCAAATTCTCGCTCGCGGCAGGCGCGGAACAGCAGGGAAACTGTTGATGCTTAGTGACGAGCACCGCCCGCTCGGTGCCTGCCATGTTTTTACTCTCGGCAAAGAGCGACAGGGCTACCTCGCCTACCTTTTATCTGTGCCAGGTGAAGAACATATGGTCTGGCCTCTGCTTATCGATGCCGCGCACAGTGCGCTGTCTGCTGCTACCAGCATCACTATTGGCTCACCTTACACTCCCCTGTATCAAGCTGTCGAGGGGCGCTTCCAACCCCTGTGGGGAGGAACCGAGACTCTCGAAGTAAGTGGCGCGGACACATTACTGAAAGAGTTTCTCTGGCAAAGGGGATATGTTGACCGAGAAAACTATGTTACCATGACCAAGCAATTGTCCTTTTTAGAGCAGGACAGCACCCTTAGTTTAAGATTGCTGCCAGATGGCCTAGTGTTCGAGATTTTGCGAGGGGACGACTGTTGGTACAATGCCTATGACTGGTATGGGCAAAACTCCGCCGGGGAGTTCGGTCTGCGTAACGAATCACTTTCAGCCTACGTCTTACGAAAAGGCCATCGCATTATCGGTCATACCGCTTGGTATCCCATGCTTCAGGCAGGGAGCGCGGCATTATGCGATTTTGAGGTGAGGAGGGAGGCTAGGGGACAGGGTATAGGCAAACTACTATTAAGGCATACCCTGCAGCAACTTCGGCGCGACGGCTACCGTACTTGTGAGCTCTTCGTCAACCCGCGCCAAAGCCCTGAAGCTCACGCCCTCTACCACCGCGCTAGCTTTCAAGACGAGGCTACTTGGCATGAATTAACAAGACCCGGTTAAATATTAATTTAATTTTTTATTGACTGGGAGGAAATATAACTAGTTTAACGAAGTATAATATAAGCGTTAAGGCAAGTTCTTCATTTGCTTCTGGGGGGAGAGATAGTGATGGACTGCCGAGCAACTCTTAACTTAGCATTCAAGGAGGTCGGTCAAGTGAAGAAAATCGCAATTGCCCTTATGGTGGCTGTCATGGCCATCGTCTTACTCGTAGGCTGCCAGCCCGCCCGAGTTTACAATGATGGTACATTCACAGCCTTTTCTGACGCCACAGACAGAGGCTACATGGAAGTAGAACTGACTATTAAGAACGACAAAATTACTGAAGCCCATGTCCGCGGTTTTGACGGTCTAGCCTTAGAAAAGACAGAAACCTACCGCCATCAACCCTTCCTCACCGCCAAGGCGGAACTCCCCAAGCGTATCGTAGCGCAAAACAGCTGGGACATCGACTTGGTCTCCGGCGCTACTGCTTCTTCAAACCAAGTACGCATGGCCGCACTAAGGGCATTGCAAAAAGCGCGCGTCACCCCCTCCACCACCGCGCAGTTCTTTGACGGCACCTACATGGCCATGTCAGACCGCGGCCAGTTAGGCTGGGCCATCGCTTGGGTCACTATCGGCAACGACAAGATCACGAATGTTGTCATCCATGAAACAACCGCTGCCAGAGATGCTACCGGCGCAGTTATCCCCGACCAGTTCGTACGCAAGAACGTAGACGCTGCGAGCCCCGATTTCTACGCTTTTGCTCCTTACCATGAGGCTAGGGTTGAACTCCCCAAGCGTTTTGTGGCTGCGAACAGTGCCACTGTAGACGTCTTTACCGGCGCAACCATCACCTCAACTAACGCCATGGCCGCTGTTGCCCGCGCCCTTGAAAAGGCCAAGCGCAGATAACTAAAACGCCCACCCTTATCCTCCCAAGAGCAGGCGAAAGCCTGCTCTTTTCTCTTGGCCAGTAGCCTAGCCGACTGAGTCTCTGCGAAGTATAATCTTCGTAGTGACAGAGGAGGATGGCTATGAGCTACATGCTAGAAGATCTACTCGCCAAGCTACGCCCTAGGACCGCCGAAGGTCGCGTCGCACGCTACATTCCGGAGCTTTCTAAAGCCAACCCAGCAAGTCTAGGCGTTGCCATCTGCCATGATGACGGCATGGTCGAGACTTGTGGTGATACGGCCGTTAAATTTACCCTGCAAAGCGTATCTAAGCCCTTTGCCCTAGCCCTAGCCCTGATGGACAATGGCAGAGAAGCTGTATTCTCACGCATCGGCATGGAGCCTACGGGCGATTCTTTTAACTCACTGATGAAGCTTGAGACTTTTTCCTCGCTTAAGCCAGTTAATCCGCTTGTCAACGCAGGGGCCATCGCCACGACGGCCTTAATAAAGGGCAGTTCCCCCGCGGAGAAATTTGCAAGGATACTCACGTTTATACAGGAGCTCGCCCCTAGTTGCCATGTTGGTTTTAATGCTGACGTCTATAAATCGGAAAGCCTAACGGGTGATCGCAACCGCGCTATCGCTTACTTCTTGCGCGACATCAAGGCCATCGACGGCCAAGCCGAGGAATGCTTAGACTTGTACTTTCGCCAGTGTTCCATCGAGGTGGACTGCGTAACGCTAGCACACCTCGGGCAGAGCCTGTCTGTTATGAGGCCTGGGCAGTGCCGCATCCCCCCTGCCTATGCTCGCATCATACGTACTTTTATGTTCACTTGTGGGATGTACGATGCCTCGGGCGAGTTCGCCATTAAAGTAGGCATACCCGCTAAGAGTGGTGTTTCGGGTGCCATTATGGGGGTGGTGCCTGAGAGACTAGGCATAGGCGTCTATGGGCCCGCTCTCGACCCCAAGGGGAACAGCGTGGCCGGTGTAGCTGTGCTACAGGCTTTAAGTGAACAAAACGCCTGGCCCATACTCTAAAAGGAGGCGAGTGCTAAACAAAAGTTTTCTCGCCTAGCGAAACTTTGGCCAGAGTGTTGCGTACTACTTTGTAGGTCATACTACGCTTAGGGGAGGTATTTGGCTGTGGACCACAGGACTAAACGACTGACCATCATCATCTGCTTGGCGGCAGTCGGCGTCGTCGCCGCTTTTCTGTTGCTGACACCCCCCACAGTCAGCCTACCGATAGCCCATACGGAGGCCTTAAGACAGGTCGTGCCACTTGAAGTATGGGAGAACAGCACCCAAGTGGTACGCCGCCACCACGACGGCTACCTGGTTGAATTATCTCCAGCGGGTGATACCACGCGCCCCGTTACCTACACTTACAGAGTACGAGATGACTTAACGGTCGTAGATAAACAGGTGGCGGTCGGATATGGCAGCAACTTTCCCCTCAACATGACCCTAGCCCTGTTCTTTGGCTGCATACTGCTTTTTTACGCGCTATCGGTTTATCGAGTTGAGCGTCGCCGTCGGGCGCAGTGCGGCCCACCTAGAACCACCAAAAACAAAAAATGAGACCGCGGCCTCATTTAACTTGGGGATAGGTATAGTAGAGCAAGAAGCATAAAGAGCATGCCGGCCCCGAGACCTAAGGCTCCCAAACCTACATGTAGGTAGAGAGGGGTCTTATTCTTTTGTGTTAAAGAATACCCAATAAAGGCTACTCCGGCGAGCAGATGGAGTAGGGTAAAAAAATAGAGCATGTTGACCTCCCCTAGTGATAAATACTGATGTCTACAGGTTCGGGAATGATGATTTGTTTAACGCATTCAATAGCATAGTCGTCAGTCATGCCAGCCACGTAGTCAGCCACTATGCGAACGGGCGTAGCCTGCTCTGCCCTGTAGTGCGACTCCATTCCTGCTAAGAAACTACCAAATTGGCGCTCTAGACGTATGACCCCGGCTTGATAGAGCGCGATATCCCACTCATGGGCCGAGAACAACGCCAGCAGGTAGTCGAAAATACCATCAATAATGCGCTGACAAAACACGCGGTAACGCTCCATGCGCGGGTGGCGGTAAATGCGCTGCTTGTTAAAGGCATAGAGCCGATGGATGATGTCCATCCGCAGATCGGAAAAGCCAATGTAGTCTTTACCACAGGATTCTGCCACCACATCGGCCACCAAGGTGCCTATAATCTGACCGTTCGTCGAGCCTAAGGCTTCGCGCACGAGCGGATCAACTTCACCGATGGTGATGAATTTTGCGGTGATGGCGTCTTCGAGGTCGCGCCCTAGGTAGGCGATTTTGTCGGCGACGCGCACCACACAGCCCTCAAAGGTAGAAGGCATGTGCCCCCGATCCACCAAAGTCGCCAAATCTTTTTCGGCATGAAGGGGGTACAGTCGTTGCTCAAAACTCTCACCACAGTGCGAAACGAGACCGTCACGCACAGCATAGGTGAGGTTTAAACCTTGGCCCTCCCTAGCGAGCACGTCGACCACGCGTAGGCCATGTAGTTCATGAATAAACCCGCCCGCGGCGACTGTTCTCTTGTTGAGCACTCGTTCTCCCTCATGGCCGAAAGGCGCGTGCCCTAGGTCATGAGCGAGCGAGATGGCCTGTGCCATGTCAGAATCTAAGTCTAAGGCCCGACAGATAGTTGCGGCTATGGTGGACACATGCAGCACATGTTCAATGCGCGTACAAATATGATCGTTTTGCGGAGCATAAAAGGCCTGTGTCTTATGTTTAAGCCGACGAAAGGGCGTGGAATGAATTATGGCTGTGACGTCGCGAAAGTAATCTCCCCTAAGATCGGTCTCGCGGGGGGTACGGCGCGATTTTAATAGCGCCTCAGGAAGACTGTTCCTCATCTGTGGACCCTTCATCTCTCGCATCCCCTCCACCCTGCGCATTTGTTTCTCATATACCGCTTCTCACTTCTCGCCGCGCATTTAGACCTTCGGCCAGTGCTAAAAAGCTGAGAACCGAAACCAGCTGACACTTGGCCTGCCACTCCCGTGCGACTAAGCGAGCAGCCGCCTTACGCGCTTGTTCATCGATAGACACTACCCCATAGTAATGCAGCAGCTTCGATTTGTCTAGTTGATGCGGCATGCTTAAGTCGACATGGAGACGTAGACATTGGGCCTCGACTTCGCGCAATTCACCAAAGATAAGAGCAGAGAGACCTTTTTCCAGGGCATCAGCAAAGTGTTGTTGCGAACCTGGTGACAACAGGACTGTTTCCGGGCGCAAGTGAAGAGCTTTACACAGCAGCTCTAAGTAGTGCTGAAGCTGTTCTCTGGTCAAGCCGACCACAGCGGGCAGTTCTTCCCCTGTTACCTGGCGCAAGGCCTTAATGAGCATGCCTATTCTCTGTAGAACAAGCAACATGTTATCAGTTGCTCGCTGCTCTATAGTCATGGGCACTGGCAATTTAGCACGATGGAGTTCGAGCTCCGCTAAGCCGCGTGAAGTAACAAACACTAAGGGCAGCGACTTATCACCTAGGCTTACGTGGCGCAGTTCAAGCATGCCTAGCTGCTGTAGGGCATTAAAAGACTGCAGTAGCTCTTGTTGCTCGGCATCTTTTAAGATGGCAAAGAGATTACTTACCCCTTGCTGGGCCGCTAGAGATAATGTGCTCGGGCTTGCTTGACCGAGAAGAAAGTTGACCACACCGCTACGGCCACGCCGTCCGGCAAAAGCTTCAGCACAGCGCAGAAGGTACACACGCACTTCTTCCTGGCTCACCTTGTCCACCGCCCTAATTTCTTCTTTAGTGCAAGTTCGGCATCCTTCACCTATTTCCTGCTAGTAACCCTAGACCGAAACCCAAGACGTGCGACAAGGAAGAGGAGCTTGCCCAATGTAGGCGCAAGCTCCTCTCTTTACAGGGCCTTCTCTGCTTTTTCGGCACGAGATGCCGGTCTAATGAGGATGAGTGGGGTTTGTTCTCCGCCCTGACCAGCGGGGTTGTCGCGAATGAGGGCCTTGAGCGTGGGTCTAGGGTAGGGGATGCCCGCGGAATGGCCTAGGATTTCTACGTCGAGATCATTGGCATCCACTACCATGCAGTGAATTCCGAGAGCCGACTGGATTTCGTTACAGACGGCATCAGGTTTATCCGGCACCAACACACCCTTAGTTAAGTAATAGTCAAAAGCATCGGCACAAAAACCATCGATGCCAGCGATGCCATGCCCGGCGATGCGGTAGAACATGCCCCTGATGCCAAGGGGTCGGGTAATTGCCGCGACCGCTGCCGCCAGAAGGATGCGCGGCAAGCCCGCCAAACGAATGGCAATTTGCATCTTGTAAGGATTGCCCACGGATTCACCTGCTGGCGTCATATGGACAAAACGAGAGAGCAAGCGCGCCCACCAGCCAATCTTAATATCCTCCATGTCTAAGATGCGACCCTGACAGAGGGCCACAATTTTCTCGCTCAACGATAGGATATCTCCCTCTTGGTACAAGGGGCTGACATATTGACGGACCAGCTCAATGTAACTCTCGCCTGGAGTTACAAAGTGTGTCTTAATGGCATGGCGTAAGTAGGTCGCGCCAAGAACCTCAATCGAGACCTTCTTACCTGGGTTCGCGCAAAAATCATTCACAACCGTCGCCCCTTTGCCTAAATCGTCACTATTTTCTACTGAGTAGCGAACACTAGCTCCATGGTCCGGCGAAGCTCTGTTCCATCGGCATTCATGATGTAGATGACGAAAGACTCACCCTGTCTTTCGATAAATGCTATACGCCGCCCATCGGGAGACCATCGCGGAAAGAGCTTCGGTGAAGTGGTAAAGGTCAGCTGTCTAATATCTTCTCCCCGCGCGTTCATGACAAACAAGTCTTGCCCCGAACCCGCCGCCCGGTCACTGACGAAGACTACGGCCGTGCCGGCAGGCGAAAACTGTGGGCTAGCATTACTGCCCCCGAGGAGAAGCCTCTCATGCACAAAGGGAGACACTTGTAGCACGTATATGTCGCGCGGATAGAGAACGATGTTGGCCTCTATGTCTCGCGCTTCCCATGTACTGTAAACGAATCGACCATCGCTCGCCGATTGATGCCCCGCATAAAAATTATGCACTAACCCTCCCTGCGAAAGCTGGCGTTCTTCCCCGGAGACGAGGTCTGCCTCCCAGAGGTCGTAGCGAAAATTATGGGAGTGAATATACTCCCCAAAAGTACTGAGAAAGTACAAACGGCGCGAATCGGCGCTAAAGCCAAGGAAGCGCACGGAACCTCCCTCAGGACTAACAAGTTGTGCCTCTTGCGTCGTGAGGTTGTAAACCCACAGACTCTGGTAAATGTCCGAGTGGGCATCCGACCTACCGGTGACGCCATAGAGAGCCAACATATGACCGTCGGGAGAGAAACTAGGCGAACTAGGCATAAGTCCCTGCATGGGGAGCTCGACCTCTGTCGTAGTGTAGCTAGCTAGGTCAACGAGGTGCAACCTAGGTTCACCGACACCCCCCACAAAGGCAATGCTCGTCCCGCTCTTGTTAATTGTTGGCTCAAGTTGATAGCCTGGAGCATCACTAAAACTTTCAACCTCCCCACTGTAAATGTTCAGCGAGTGCAGTCTAGGCACCCCACCACTTTCGGCAGTAAAAAGCAAACTCCGGCTGTCCGGCATCCACAGGAGTGTCTCCAAATTGTTGTAGGCCTGCGAAAGTACTTTGGTTCTAAAGACCAGCGAAAAATCTGGGAGCAAGTTCCCTGCTCGATCGCTCGGATGGGTAGCAAAGCTTACGCGATAGAGAGTGTCCGGTGCAAGAGGTTGCAAAGGCAGGAGTCGCAACTCATTACCTTGCCACTCTAACCGAACTTCGGTCGAAGGGACCACTCGCAGCAATCTTAGTACGTCTTCTTTGTCCATGGGCTCGGTAAAGGTGATAGAAATAGTGCTCTCAAGCGGCACCCCTTCACTATGGGGCACAGGCGAAACTTTGACAACTGCGGGGGGCGTGGTATCGCGACTACAGCCAAGCAGTGAGAAAACCAGGACTACCGCAGACAAAGCAAGACCAAGTTTGCGCATATTGATGCTCCTTTTCGCGTTTTCTCTGTGCTTTAGCAAATTTCTCTCTCTAAGAAAAGTATACTTGTCTAGGCAGAGTGACGCTAGTAAGTTAACAGATCTCTGTCCTGCCAATCCGTAATAAACATGTGCCCGGGCGCGTGAGTTATAACTAGCTGTGGTTTAGCACGCATTATTACAGCTTGCGGTGTGCACCCGCAAGCCCAGAACACAGGGATCTCACCGGGTAAAACATCAACCGCCTCACCCATATCGGGCTTTGACAGGTCTACGATGCCTAAGCTAAGCGGGTCACCAATATGCACGGGGGCCCCGTGCACAGCGTGGTAACGCGAAGTTACTTGCACCGCCTTAGCTACCATACTCGGTAACATGGGGCGCATACTCACTACCAGTGGACCCTGCATAATGCCTGCCGTTTGGCACGGTCTATTGGTAATATACATAGGCACGTTGCGCTGCATAGTGATATGTCTAACTTCGATGCCCGCTTCCTGCAGGGCTGACTCAAACGTAAAGCTGCAGCCCAGAAGGAAGCTGACAAAGTCGTTTTGCCAGTACTTACTGATATCAGTCGGCTCATCAATTAGTTCACCATACCGATAAACTCTATACTTGGGCAGGTCGGTCCGCAAGTCTGAGCCAGGGGCAGTCTCTTTCGCCTCATAGCAGCCCAATTCGGTTACTTCGAGGATGGGACAAGGCTTTGGATTGCGCTGGCAAAAAAGCAGAAAATCATAGGCCAACTCTTTTCTCAGTATGACCAAGTTAGCTTGTGCCAAGCCAGGGGCGAGACCAGCTGTAGTTGCCACCTCATGCCCCGCACGAAACAGCTCACGCCATGCTGCTCCACTCCTGCTCGCCATATTGCTAAAGCTCAAATCTCGCTCACCTCCGCACGGACTCTACTTCCCTGTAGTAAAACCTGAAAGATGCGACTAGGAGCGGGGCGCCTTGGCAGGCGAGCCAGCTTGTCTTCGCTGTTAACGAGTGCCTGCACGGCTGCCTCATAGTTTACGGCCACAAATTGCACTCTATCCTGTGGCTTCATTTGCCCGAGCAGCGATAAGTCGGCACCAATGACGGTAGCAATTTTAGCGTATCCTCCTGTAGTCTGCCTATCAGCGAGCATGATCGTCGGTTGTCCATTCCCTGCCACCTGAATACTACCTGGAGCGATACCATCGCTAATTACGTCAGCCATGACTGAGCTAACGAGCACTTCCCCCGCCAGCCGGTACCCCATGCGGTCTGCCTGATGTGAAATCTGATAACTACCCGCACACAAGGTTTCTAAAGTCGCGGCCGGGAACAAACTGCTTTGTGGGCCTAGCATCACCCGTATAGGCGTCACAGCTACGGGTAGCACTGACTGATCCTCTTGCAGAGCAAAGTTTCCCACTGTCTTAAGGCGTTCGCGAGTAGCGGCAACAAGGGGCAAAATATCTCGTGCACGCAGTACTCGTCCGTGAAAACCACCCCAACCGCCACCGAGAAAGGTGGAACGACTGCCCAAAAGAAGCGGCACGTCAAGGCCCCCCGCCACACAGAGATAGGCTCGCGCACCTCTTTCAACCTCGCCAAGACTTAACTCATCGCCTTCACCGAGGTAGAGCGCCTCCCACTGTGGAACACGCTGACCATTCTTAAACACCTTTAACTTCGCACCTGTCACGGCCATAACGGTCTCACCCCTGACTATGAGCCTTGGCCCCTGCAGGGTGACCTCAAGCGCGGCCAAGTGATCCTCATTGCCGACCAGGCGGTTGCCAGCTCGCAAAGAATAAGTATCCATCGCGCCCCCGACTGGAACACCAACTTGCTGGTAGCCCTGCCGCCCTAGATCTTGCACCGTGGTCAGGAAACCTGGGTCGAGGACAGTAAGGCTAGCCATGAGACACCTCCATCAGCTCAGTATAGGGACTGAACTGCCCCGCCCGGAGAAGAGCGACGATGGTATGATATTCAGATAAGGAAACTGACCTAAACCGCACCCATTGCCCCGCCCGAAGTAGACTTGGTTGGCTGCGGTGGGGGTCAAAAAGGCAGAGTGGGGTATGCCCTATAATCCGCCACCCGCCTGGGCTAGCGAGCGGGTAAACACCGGTCTGCTGCATGGCGATGGCGACTGAACCTGCTGGCACCTTGGTGCGTGGCACTTTGAGGCGCGGCAGGGAGAGCCGCGGGTCGAGCCCGCCCAGGTAGGGGTAGCCCGGCAGAAATCCGATCATGTAGACAGGATAGGGGCGTGACGTATGCAAAAGAATAACCTCGTCAACAGACATCGCTGTTTCTTTGGCCACCTCTAGCATGTCTAGGCCCCACTCTCCACCATACAAGACCGGTATTTCGACTACTTCTTGACTCTCACTAGAGCACGAGAGGGACAAAGTGCCCATGCTCTCGCATACCTCCCGTAGCTCACTCCGCGTGATAGATAAAGGGCAGTAAGAAATCATAAGAGAGCGATAGGTGGGCAGTACTTCCCGTAGCCAAGGGGCACCGAGGTTTTGCAGCGCTTTTCCTAGAGCGTGCACCTCACGGTTAATACTCGGGTCAATGGTATCGCCAAATTCAACGATAAGATGGCTTTCACCGGCGTCGAAATAATGTCGCATATCCTTAGCCTCGGGTAAGGGGAGAGAGGGCTACGCCTAGCTCAGTCATGAGCGAGCGAAGGCCACTGGCGAACTCGACCGCCGGCGCACTGTCGCCATGCACACAAATGGTATCTGCCGCAATAGCCACTTTTTCTCCCGTCAGAGACGTGACACAGCCCGTGGTGAGCAGTTCTCGTACCTGTTCCTTGGCCTCAGTAAAACTGTGATAAAGTGCCAGAGGATGGCTACGCGGCACCAAGCTACCATCTGCATGGTAGCGTCGGTCGGCAAAGGCCTCGCGCGCGACACAGAGCCCTTCGCTGAGCCCAGCCTCAATAAGTTTGCCACCGGCAAGACCAACTAGAGTCAGCCCCCCGTCAACTGCGCGTACGGCCCGCGCCACGGCAGAGGCTAAGGTTATATCGGCGGAAGCGGCATTGTAGAGAGCCCCATGAACTTTAACATGAGTACCCTCTATTTTAAGAGACTTTGCTACACCAAGAAATGCCCCCACTTGGTAGACCACGGCATCGTAAACCTCACCGGGAGTGAGTTGCATGGGTCGTCGCCCAAACCCGATTAAGTCAGGATACCCAGGGTGAGCCCCAACACTTAGCTCTTTAGCTTTAGCCAGGGCTATAGTCTCACGCATAGTGCTAGGGTCGCCAGCGTGAAAGCCACAGGCGATACTAATTGACGAGACGTATGGCATGAGCTCGCGCTCAAAACCTAGCCGATAAACGCCAAAACCCTCACCCATGTCGCAGTTAAGGTCACATGAAGTCATAGGCATCACAATTTGCTCTCCTTGGCTACGAAGCCTAGCTCCTGCGACAAGGCCCTCACCGAGCGCTGCAAGGCTCGGACTAAGTAATCGCGCTTTTCGGGGATAAAGCTTCCTAGAGGGCCGGCAATGCTGATACTAGCAACTACTCTATCGGTATGATCGCGAACTGGCATGGCTATGGCTGCTGTCCCCTCGTGCAGTTCGCCTAGACTAAGAGTATAGCCCTGCTCTCGCTCCTGCCTCATCACTTCTTCTAGAGCAGAAGCAGTAGCTGGGGTTGTGGCGGTGACAGCGACAAACTTAAGTTGCGCTACAATTTCGGCCCTCTCGCGCTCTGGCAAGAAGGCAAGCAAAGCGCGAGGGCACGCGCCAGCATAGAGAGGAGCACGGCGGCCGATGCGAGTGTAGAGGCGCACGGGGTGGCTCGTCTCCCTCTTTTCAATATAAACACCTTCTAAGCCATCGCGTATCACTAGGTTGACGGCCTGGTCTGCCATCACGGACAGCTCTTCCATGTAGGGGATGGCAGCGGCCCGCACATCGAGGCGTTCGGCGACCAAGTTACCTAATTCTAAGAGCTTCATGCCCAGACAGTAGGCCTTGCTCTTGTCGCGCATAAGAAAGCCCTTGTCTTCGAGCGTGTTAAGCAGACGCAAAGCCGTTGGCTTAGAGAGATCCGCGAGCTCGGCAACCTGTCGCAGGGTCAGACGAGGTCTCTCGACGGTGAATAGTTCGAGCACCATTAGTCCTTTGGCAAAAGTAGTCGCAATCGCCATGGCAGCCACCTCATTTCATTTGTTGGAATCCCGTTACCGATAACAACACTTACTTCGTGCCGCGTGGAAAAAATCCTGCTTTGCTACCGCAAATATAGCGCGACAGCAAAGCAGGAGATACGATAATGTCCTAGAATAGTCAGCTAGAGATGTGTTGCCCGATATGGCTCCTTAGCTCCACCA
The DNA here is from genome assembly GCA_018333655.1 of Bacillota bacterium. Taxonomy (NCBI): domain Bacteria; kingdom Bacillati; phylum Bacillota; species Bacillota bacterium. The sequence continues at coordinate 44,423 of JAGXTJ010000006.1, forward strand.
GCTCTGGTTGCCACCATGTAGTGCGCCGTACTGGCGCTAGCGCACAGTCGATTTCCCGCGCACTATTCAAGCGGTAGATAGGCCGCCCTAACTGTTGACAGAATGCTAACATCCAAGCCGTACCTCCCGCGATATGGGTGCTGTCAGAGACGACGATGGCCGCATCACAGTAAAGAGCCATGAGGAAATTGCGCTCTATGAGTCTTCGCCGCAAACTATTAACATCTTGGCAGGGCGTGGCGAAAGGTGTGACAAGTACTCCGCCCGCCGCTCGCAACTCTGCCGCTAGCGCCCAATTGCCACGGGGGTAGACTTGCTCTTGGCGAGAAGTAGGTAAAACGGCCACTGTTTTGCCTTGGGCGCGCACGGCCCCCGTTAGCGCCGCCGTATCGATCCCCTTGGCTAGGCCAGACATCACCACACAGCCATGGGCGGCCAAACCCTCGCCTAGCTGGTAGGCGATCTCGCTTTCTTTGCTCGAACATGCTCGACTGCCTATCACTGCAATCAGCACCGTGCACACCCCCTATCCCTGTAACACATATCTTATACCAAACATGCGTTCGTTGCAATTAATCGGAGGTGTCAACATGCAAGTAGTTATTCTTGATTTAGGCAAAGACTCATACGCCATTGAAGCCTTGGCCGTCCAAGAAATTCTTCGCAAACCTGCGGTCGTGACTGTACCCGAGGCGCCGCCCTATGTGCTTGGCATTATAGATTTCCGGGGGCGGAGCATACCCCTTATTCACCTCGGGCGCTTGCTGTCACTGCCTACTGCCGGCGAGGGCTTGCGCGCCATTGTCCTAGAAGAAGAGGGGCACACCGCCGCCTTCTTAGTTGATGACGTCAGCGATGTCATCAATATCCCGGATCACGCTTTTGACCAAGTGCCGGCAGCCATTGAAGGCATGAGCTCGGTACCAAAAGCCGTAGCCAGACTTAAAGACCGCATGGTTATCGTTATCGACCCCGTGAAGTTGCTGCTCAATCTGCGCCGTTAACGAATAGTAGCAAGCACTTTCTACAACGGCGCCCGCTTCTCTTTACAAGCTACTTTTTAGACCGTCTTTCTCGCAGATAAGCCCCCTGATCTCAGCCAAGACTTGCTCCCGCCGTGCGTCAACTTGCGAAAAATCCATGTGCGGCACATAGTAAGTCTCTAGTTCATCATGCAGCGCCTTTGCCCGAGCCAAGAATGCGATGGCTTGAGCTAGGGCGCGTTTGCTTTCCGCGTCGACGTAAGCCATATCGGCACGCAGGGCTGCTAGACGAGTGGACTCCACTACTGCTCCTAGAACTTCATGACCACCTGATGGAGCTTGGTAAGAATGAGCTTCTCTGCTGGTAACTATAGCTAAGGATAGTTGCGGTATGACTAAATGTTCGACCACATCAGGCCGCATCACACAGTGGTAAGACTCCACGGTTAAACCGCTGCACAGTGCTCTACGACGCAGTAAATCAACTACGTATTCCGCACCTGTGCCAGGTTCGCCTAGAAGAACGACATGACGATTACAGTTTGCGGTGACCGAGGGCAGAAAATTGATCGGTCCGATGGGGGTGAGGGCGGTAGCAAAAAGATGCCGCTCTCTAGACCCCTGTACAAAGACCCTCTGCGGAAAGTGCTCGGCCTGTATAGTCGCCGCCACCTCGTTTAGTCGCGCTATATTAATAGCGCCTGTGTCCACAAAGTAACTCTGATAGTCATCATAGTAGTTGCGTGCTACCCTTAAAAAACTATAGGCTTTGCGAAATGACCGAGAAATCTCAGTAGTTATGCCCGTAATATTGTCACGGTGTTTGCGCAGTGAGGGTGTATGCCAGTACTCACCTAAATTGATGATTTCATCGACCACCCCTGGTAGTTTGGGGTCTACGACATGCGGCGATGTCCCGTCTAGAACACTGATGCCGTAGGCCGGGAAAGAAATCCCATCAAGGGAGTGGTAGTCGGCAGAACAATGGTGAAACTCCGTCTCAGAAATCTCATACTGTAACTCGGCCGCAATTCGCTTCATAAAGCTGCTTTTTCCCGAGCCAGGACCACCCTTAAGGACAAAAGTTTTGGTATTGTGCCCGCCACCAACGTAGTCGTAAAACGAAAAAAACCCACTAGGAGTGTTTCCCCCCGGGAAAAAATGCCTACCCACCAGTGTCATCCCCTCGCCTCCCATGCTCAATCTTACTCATATTATGTGCAAGACGAGGAGGACGCCACTAACTAGTAGACAGTGCGCCGAGCCCTACTGCCTCAGTGATGCAGGTGGCAGGTGGAGTTGACCGTCCGGACTTGCCATCTACGTGAACCGTGCAGGTATTCCAGGAGCGAAAAAGATGTATTGCCCACCATGAGAGCCGAATTGAAAGCAAAAAGCTCTGGCGGAGCCGACATAGCGTGCGCAATTATGGTACGCACACAGCCGCCATGCGTAAACAAGGCGATAGTGCCCCTAGTGTGCTCTTTAACTACATGCTCAAGGGCTGCTGAAGTACGTTGGTATAGGTCCCAGTAGGATTCCCCCTGGGGTCGGCGCGTATGGAGGCCATCTTCGCGCAACTGCTGACAGAGCTCTGGGTCTGCTAACTTGCACTGTTCGCTCGTCAAACCCTGCCACGTACCCACATTTATCTCCATCAAGCCAGGCAGCAGGGTCAGCCTGGCTGGCTGCTTCTCGGCTACTAACTCGGCCGTTTTTAGCGCACGAGCGAGCGGACTGCTGTAGATATGGTCAATAGTGTAGCGCTGGCTGAGCCAAGTGCCGAGCTGCTCTGCTTGCTTTACGCCAGTTTCATTCAAGGGAATATCCAGATGTCCCTGCAAGATATTGTTTTTATTGTGATCGGTTTCTCCATGTCTGACGACAATAATTCTTAGCATTGTGCACCTCCGCCGTAACTTGAACCACTACCTACTCTAGCAGATTTGCACATGAAGATAAAGACAAGCTCACTACTGCCCAATTTGTTCTAAGAGACCAATGAGCAAAGCCGTTCTCTCGGCCAAATGGGGAATGGATACCTGCTCATAGAGTGCATGCGCCCCGTCGCCAACTGCTCCGAGGCCATCAAGAGTTGGTATGCCGAGGGCCGCCGTAAAGTTGCCATCGCTGCCGCCACCGGCGCTCCCCTCAGACAGGGTTATGCCTAATGACGTAGCGACCGACTGGGCTGCGGCATAGAGCATGGCAATGCCTACACTTCTATCCATGGGTGGACGATTGAGACCGCCCGTAATGGTGACTGTAGTGCCCGGGGTATCGGCTACACGCCCCAAAATTTGGGGGATAACTCTCTCTGCTTCCGCCATAGTAGAAACACGGAGATCAACATGGGCCTCGGCTAAAGCGGCCACCACATTAGCGCGCGTTCCACCGGACACGACACCCACGTTGACCGTGGTGCCCTGTGCCATATCGGTCATAGCGTGTAGGGCGATTACTTGCTTGGCTAGCTCTAGAACAGCCGAGGCGCCTTTCTCTGGGGCAGAGCCAGAATGAGCGGCGACGCCCTCTATTCTGATGTGAAAATCACCCACGCCTTTCCGTGCCGTCTTTAGTGCACCACTTACGGCCATGGCAGGCTCAAGAACTAGCACAGCGGTGCTCTTCTTAGCCTCTCGCTCAATTATGGGCCGCGAGACGGGGCTGCCGACTTCTTCATCAGACGTAAAGAGGGCGACTACTTTTTTCTGCAGTGGCCAACCTTGCCAGAAGAGATGAGAAAGGGCAAAGAGAGTGATTACTGCTCCCGCCTTCATGTCGTAAATACCTGGCCCAAAAGCTAGGTCACCTTGAACGCGAAAGGGCCGGCGGGCGATTTCGCCCTTGTCCCACACTGTATCGAGGTGGCAGAGGATGAGAATTTGCTGCTCTCCACTCCCCCATGTCGCGCGCAGTTGATTACCACTCCCCTCACTGTGCATGACTTCTGCCAACCCGCCCCGCTCTGTCACAACCCCCCTGAGCCACTCTACCAGGGCGTCACAGGCTTCCTTGTCGTGTGAGGGAGACTCGTATTCCACCATGGTTTTTAGCAACTCTAACATCTCGGGCAACTGCGACTTAATTTGCGAAAGCATAGCCATCATCCCTTCTACTTGATGTAGTACAAACTTCCCCTAATCTACACTCTAGGGGCGATAAAAATTGCCAACTCGAGTTTGTGAAGTAAGATTGCTAGGACGGGCAGGATATCGCTTCCCCACAGCGAATTTTTGCAACGATAGCATTACAGTCGAATTCGGGAAACGAGGGATTGTTTTTTGAAAGTCAGAATATTTATCGTCCTCATGGCCGTAGCATTCTTAGCTGGATACCTGACTCTCAAGCAGAAGCAAAGCCACGATACTAGAGCGGACATTGAGTTTGCGGCCGGTGTCGAGGCAACCGTTACAACGGTTATGCAGAGCAAAGAGGAAGTGAGCATCTGGAGGCACGGCGATAGACTGGCCTATGAGGCTAACGGTCGAGTAGGCCTAGTCGCGCCGAGGGGCAAAGGGCAGCGCATCTATACTGCCAGTCAAGGGCAATTTGTGAGCGGGTCTTTGTCCTATGTCATCACTCGCGATGGCGGCGGTATCTATGTGCACACTCGCCGCGGTTCTTTTCTCTTGCCTAATTCTGCTGGCGAGAAACCCCCCTTTGGACACTTATGGTCTAACGGCCTCTTGTACTACACACTTTCTACCGAGGAAGCTGCCCATGAGGCCTTCCTTGGGCTGTTCGTTTACAATCCCGAGACCCAGACTAACACGGAACTTTTGGCTGGACAGGAGGGGTACAGCGCCACTTCCCTTGCTATGTCGCCCGCCGAAAATGAGCTTATGTTAATCTTGCGCCCGAGTTTTAGGACAGGGGAATTACCTCTGCCGTCACATGTTTGGATTTACGACCTCGTTCTGCAGAAGGGCGAGCGCGTAGAAGTCCCGCTTTCTTCGAGCGACGAGGCCGGCAGGCCCAACTTAAGCGGCCCCTTAACTTGGGCGAGCGATAGCCTTGTAGCTGTAGGTCTAAGGAGCACCACAGATGATTCCTTTGCGGGGACGGCAGTGTATAGCTACAACGACGGCGAACTACGCTTAGCACGCGTTTTGCCCGACAAGCTGACCGTCATGGCTGTGATACAAGGAAGCAATCTCTTAGTACTTACTGAACTGCTGGGTATTGCGGGTGATGGCTCCTTCATAGAGCGTCAAATTTGGCTGTACGACCCTGCGACCGACCAGCTGACCACACTGATAGACCCGCCAAGTGGGCATAGTGTGGCGAGCGCCGCTTATCATGAGGCGAGCGGCTCCCTATTTCTGCTGCGGCAGACACTGCAGGAGGGCGAGGAACTAAGCCTAACCATCGGCTCTTTTGTCGACGCTAGCGGGAGGGAGACTCCCCTCTTCACGGCCCACGGCAAAGTCACCGAGGCTGTGTGGGTAGGCCACACCCTCTATGTCGTGATGGTAAAGCCCGAAGAGGGTTACAGATTAAAACGCATCACCTTCCCACGGCCTTAGGGCGTCAGGCTAGACCGGCCCTAACGCTGCAGACCCCGCGCCATGTGCGCTGGAACGGGCAGGACCGCATTAAGAGCGGCAGCGGCCTTTATCGCCCAGTGGGGGTCAGAGAGCAAGGCACGACCTACAGCAACCAAATCACAGTAGCCTTCCCGCAGGGCGAACTCCGCGAAATCTGGTGACTTGAGCAGTCCCACTCCAATAACTGGCAAGGGTACTGCTTTTTTTACAGCTTGTGCGAAGGGCAGTTGATAACCCGGCCACACTTCAGGCTGTGCAGGCAAATTGCCACCACTGCTAATATGTAGCAAGCTGATGCCTGCCTGGTACAAATCGTGACATACCTCGCCGAGTTCGCCTAGAGAATAGCCAAGGTCACTGTATTCACTCCCCGATAGCCGCACCGCCAAAACTACCTCTGGGGGGATAGAAGCACGGCAGGCGGCCACTACTTCTAACAAGAAGCGCCTGCGATTTTCGGCACTTCCTCCATACTGGTCATCCCTTAAATTAGATAGCGGCGACAAAAATTCGTGTATCAAGTAGCCATGTGCACCATGAATCTCAAGCACTTTGAAGCCCGCGTCGACAGCTCGCCGAGCCGCCTCGGCGAAAGCATGCACTATGTCCTTGATTTCCTCTGTAGACAGCTCCTCTGGCAGGCCCATCTCCGCAGAAAAGGCTAGACGTGTTGGCGCGACTCGACGTTGTACTCCTTTGCCCGCCTTGCGGCCAGCATGCGCCAATTGAATACCGGGCACCGCACCGTGCTCACTTACGGCCTGCGCCAGCCTTGTTAAGCCTGCCACCTGGTCGTCTGCCCACAGGCCAAGATCCGCGAGCGAAATACGTCCGTCCGCCAAAATGGCCGTCGCTTCGACAATTACGAGTCCCACACCACCTAGGGAGCGAGCTCCATAATGGGCTAAGTGGTAGGCTTTGACCTGCCCACATTCGTCAGACGCATACTGACACATGGGCGGCATCACCACCCGGTTGCGCAATGAGACGCCTTGAATAGCTAGGGGGCTAAACAAGAGAGAAGTGTTCATTTGACGCCCACCCTTCCTATCAAAATAGATATGCGGAATAATTCAACAAGCAAGCGGTAAATCCTGCAAGCCACAAGAGCCCTGTTAGTGCAAAAGGGCCGGCACCGCGACGCGCGGCACCGACCCTAGCACTTTCTTGCGTGCAGATGATAGTTTCTAGAAAAATAGCCTGATAATATAGGGGTTAATGACATTGATTAGCCACGCGCCGACAGGCGGGACGATGAAAATCGCTAATGGTAACGCACCATGGTTCTCTTTAATGCACTGCAAAGTAGCCATAGTAGATGCAGGATTCCCTAAGCTAAAGCCCGGCAGACCAGCAGCCACATAGGTCGCCAAAGTATTTCTCCCCATAATCCTGCCAACGCCATATACCGCTACGACCACGAGAAGGATCGAGTTGAACAATACCAGCAGTACACCTGTAAGTGTGATGTCGTGCAGCCCTTGCCAGGGGAGGGTGGCGAAAACAAAGGTCAAAAATAGCGACAAGCTGACATTGCCAAGCAAATTTACAGGAGGCAGGCTGACTTCCATCCACTTTGTTCTATCGAGAATCATCCGTAGTGCTAGACCCGCCACGAAAGCGCCGCCCACTGGTGAGAACCATTGCCCGAGCCCATGCTGGCTGGGCAGAAACCCTATCGCCATGGCCAGTGCAAAAATGAAGAGATAGCGTAGTAGATCGAGCGGTGTGAAAGCAGGTGCCGGCGGTTTCAGTGTCCCGGACAAATCGACCTTGCTCTTTAAAGCGACAAACACCTGGCCTCCGAGGAGAGTACCTACTAAAACGGCCAGCAGCGAAACCGCGTTAAGCTCAGGCAGTAAGTTTGCCGTACCACCTAGCTGCTGAAAGAGTGGGGCTAGGGTAGCATCGCCCATAAAGACGAGGGATCCATGCAGCAGTGTTTCTGCGGCAGACAAACCAAGAATGCCTCCGACAAGCAAAGCCAGTATGTTTTGCGCCACAGCAATTCCAACCACAAGCAGCAAGAAGCAGACTTGCTGCCTCACACCCTGCGCTAACAGGGCGCGATTAATGCGCAGCCCAATTGAGGCAAAGAACGCGGTGGAGAAAATGACGACTAAGGATGAATCTAAAGTTATGTCCAGTATAGGCCTAGTTAAGGCCATGGCGAGGTAGAGAGCTACTCCCCCCAAAAACGGCGCAGGCACATAATTGTTTTTAAGCAGGGGAATGTGCCGCTGCAGGGCATAGCCAATCAAGAGAAAGGCGAGTACCGCCGCGACGCTTTGTGCAGCGTTTAGAGTAAATTGCATAACTGTCTACTCCCCTACTGCTGTCAGTTTAGCCGCTAGCGTGGAATCTTTTTGCATCTGCTCTGCCACAAATGCAGCAACTTCACCGGTGATATTTACACAGTGAGCTTTGCGCTCCGGCGAAGTAAAGACATAACCCTTGACTAGCACGCGACAACAAGTAGAGCCATAAACTTCCTTAACGTGGTCGTGCAATTTCGCGGCCTCGCGGAACATCCCCTCTGGCATCGGTTCACCATGTTTGCGCCCATAGGCCATGCCGAGCGCCATCGCGCCACCGCTGACAGCACCACATAGACAGCCTGACTTGCCAAGACCTATGGGGAATGCCGACGAGAGCTTAGTTATCTCGGCTGGAAAAGGCCAACCCAGTGCCTCGTTGATGGTATGGACCACAGCCTCTGAACAAAAGAATTCTCCCCGGGAAAAATACCCCTCTGCCTTGGCGCGAATGCTCTGCACTACGTCCTGACTATTCACCAAAAAATCCCCTTTCATTTTGAGGCGCCCGGCCTCTTCTCTGGAAGCACTAGAATTATACTGAAGGGCAACGTATATTAGCAATGTTTATTGAGAACATAAGAAATAATATGAGATGTGCTTAACATTCTGTCATAGAGGCAAAAAAAGAAGGCCCTGCAAGGCCCGTCCGCAAAAATACGCTTTCCGCGCGGTATGTTAGTGAAATAGTCCCCCTTACCCCAGGCTAACTCTACTCGGGGAGCCCAAATGAACTAAGTGCTACAGTTAAAGCCTCTTTGCTGCTGTTATGTGTCTTAATAAGAGGAATATTCTTCTTGCGCGCCGTCTTAACGGCGACCGTGACCATGGAGTGTGAAACTGTAGAGGTAAAGACCACTATGGCCCCCGGACAGCCAATACACTTCTCTAAGTTCGCAGTCATATGGGTAAATACTTTGACATCATGACCTAGAGAGCGCCCTAGGCTGCGGTAGTGCTCATGCATGCGAGAGTGACCCCCGATAAGGACAATGGACATTGCCGCTACCTCCAATGATATTGATTCTTAATATCATTAAAGTTATCACACATTTTACTCCTTGACAAGTACCCTGCTGGCTGAGACTAGAGCGATATTTCGTGGGCCAGGCAGGAGAAGATTGCCCTTTCCTAGAATAGAACTTGGTTGTATACATGCAAACTACATAGATAGAATTTGCGCATGATAAGGGAGGGCATTGTGTCAATTTTTACACTGATGTCTAGTCGCAGAAGCATCCGTAAGTTTCTCGCCACACCCGTTTCCGCAGAGGTTATCGAGAGTCTCATCACGGCGGCGAGCCTTGCTCCTTCGGGCAAGAACAGGCAACCATGGCACTTTACAGTGCTGCAAGGTGACAACAAGGAACAGCTCGTTGATCTCTTAGAGTCTGGAGTACAGGCTCTAAAGGAACGTGGGCAGGCCACAGGGAGTGCTGAATTTACCGCAAAAGTTATGCGCCAAGCCCCGGTATGCATTGTCGTTCATAATCCTCACTTCTCCCCTGACGAGGACCATAACGGAGTGAATCGCTATCGCTCGCTTGTCGACACGCAAAGCATAGGTGCCGCCATCCAAAACATGCTCCTCAGGGCAGAAGAATTAGGGCTTGGGACGCTGTGGATTTGCGATGTGTTCTATGCGGAGACGGCCATAAATGTGTTTCTGGGGCGTAGCGACGAGTTAGTAGCGGCCATTGCGCTCGGCTACCCAGATGAGGCGCCGTCCGCGCGCCCGCGAAAGACCTTAGACCAAGTAACGACATGGTTTGCGTAGGAGAGTTAAAATTCAAGCAGTAGGCTCCGTCCCTACTGCTTTTGGGGGGTTTTCCAGTGGCAGTTACAGCAGTAGTCGGCGCCCAGTGGGGCGACGAAGGAAAAGGCAAAATCGTTGATCTGTTGGCACAAGAGGCAGATGTAGTCGTGCGCTACCAAGGGGGGGCCAATGCGGGGCACACGGTAGTGAACGAAAAGGGCAAATTTGCCTTACACTTAATTCCGTGCGGCATATTTAACCCTAGTACAGTCAACATCATCGGCACCGGCACGGTCGTAGACGTGGAGGAGCTCATCAAAGAGATGGACATGCTAGAGCAAAGCGGCATCGACACTACGAACCTCCTCATAAGCGAACGCGCCCATATGTCTTTGCCCATTTATCCTCTCTTTGAGAGCCTTTTAGAGACGGCGCGCGGTGTTCGTAAGCATGGTTCGACCCTGCGCGGCATTTCTCCGGCCTACGCCGCCAAGGCCTTGCGCGTGGGGCTGCAAATGGGCGAGTACAAAAACACCGCTCAACTCGCCGCTTCCCTGCGAGAAATTCTTAGCTTTGGCAATCAAGTGCTGGTCAATAATTTCGGCGCTGAGCCAATTGACGTACCAAAAACGATTGACCGCTTAGTAAGCCACGCCGCGAGACTAGCGCCACATATCGGCGACACTTTGGCCCTATTGCAAAAGAGTATGCGCCACAACAAGCGCATACTCTTAGAGGGACAACTAGGTACTATGCGTGACTTAGATTGGGGCATCTACCCCTATGTCACCTCATCAAATCCCCTGCCAGGTGGCGCCGCGGCAGGTGCGGGCATACCGCCCCATAAAATAAACCATGTCCTCGGCGTAGTAAAAGCTTTCTCAACTTGCGTTGGCGCCGGCCCCTTCCCTACCGAGCTGCATGATGAAACCGGTAAGTACTTGCGCGAAATTGGGCAGGAATTCGGTGCAACCACCGGACGCCCTCGCCGCTGCGGCTGGCTAGACGCTGTCGCCTTGAGGTACGCCGCCATGTTAAATGGCTTCACGGAAATTGCTATCACGAAGCTAGACACTTTGGATGGCTTAGAAGCTCTCAAAATTTGTACAGGATACTTGCTAGATGGGGAGCCCATAGACTACATGCCTCTGGCGTCAGAGCTGTACAGAGTGACACCGCTCTATACAGAGGTGCCTGGCTGGAAAAAACCCACCGCCAAGGCCAGAAGCTTTGCGGAAATGCCCAGTGAGGCGCAAAACTACGTCACACTCATCGAGGGCTACCTAGAGGCAAAAGCTACCCTCATCTCTGTGGGGCCGGAGCGGGCTGCCACCTTCACCAAGTAAAAAGTCAAACACTGAGCGTCTTCTCCATAATGTAACTCTGATATGTCTTACCCTCCCAGCGCGCTGTATCCACAATGATATAGTTCTCGCTCTCGTAAAACCGCACCAAATGTATCGCTGGCACCGCCGTATCCAACTGGATACGGCGGATGCCTATTTCTTTCGCCCTTTTTTCCGCTAGTCGCAGCAGCACACGCCCCAAGCCATGACCTTGCCAGGCGGGTAGCACTGCCAACTGACCAAGGTAGAGAACTCTTTCCCCATCGTCATCTACCGTGTCCTCTAAAGAGACAGTGCCGACCAGCTCGTCGGCCAAGTATGCCAAATGCACTTCTTTGCCCTGCATGCGCTCCTGCGTCAACGCCTCATCCTGGTAGGTCCCCGTGAAATTAAGTCCCATCATAGCTAAACCCTGATAGGCTGTGTTCACCAAGCGACGGAGTTCTGCGACATGTGAATTGTCAGCTAAGACCAAGCGCAGCAATGTAAAATCCAAGTTTCTGACCCCCGTCCTTGCTCCTACTCGCCCGACACGGCGTCACTCTGCTTTTGTACTTTCGCCCAAGCATCTTTAAGGCCGACTATTCGGTTAAAAACTAAACTGCCGTCTGTCTCCTGCTCTGTGGCTATGACGAAGTATCCCTGACGCAAGAACTGCACTCTCTCGCCCGGGCTTAGCTGCCCCGCAAAGGGCTCGACACGGGCATGGGTCAGCGTGACTAGGGAGTGCGGATTAATATTGGTGGTAAAGTCCGCGCCCTCGGCCACATCCTCTGGGTTTTCACACAAGAAGAGGGTGTCGTAGAGCTTGACAGTAGCGCCTAGGGCGTGACTTGCCGAAACCCAGTGCGAAGTGCCCTTTACTTTGCGTCCAGAAGAAACTCCCCCGCTCTTGGTGTCCCTGTCGTAGGTGCAAATTAACTCCACTACCTCCCCCGTCACGGGGTCTTTAACAACATCTTCGCACTTGATTATGTAGGCCCCTTTTAGCCTAATCTCCCCACCGGGAGAAAGGCGGTGAAACTTCTTAGGTGGATTCTCCATAAAATCTTCTTGTTCAATGTAGATTTCGCGTGAAAAGGGAACTTGGCGCACCCCACTCGCCGGGTTTTCGGGGTTATTTTCGAGCGTCAGCCACTCCACTTGACCAGCGGGATAGTTAGCGAGAGTTATCTTAAGTGGTCGCAGCACCGCCATTATTCTTGTCGCCGTGGCGTTCTGCTCCTCGCGAATACAGTGCTCAAGCAGAGCTAGATCGGCGACCATGTTTTTGCGCCCCACTCCACATTTTTCTGCGAAGACACGCAGGGCAGAGGGAGTGTAGCCGCGACGCCGCAAGCCGGCGATAGTAGGCATGCGCGGATCATCCCAGCCTGCGACAAAGCCCTCTTCAACCAGTTTGCGCAACTTGCGTTTACTCATAATGGTGTGACTTACGCCCACGCGACCAAATTCGATCTGCTTGGGGCGACCTGGCAGCCGCGGCACATAGTCAATATTGTCGATCACCCAGTCGTACAAAGGCCGATGGTCGGCGTATTCTAACGTGCAGATGGAGTGGGTGATGTCTTCTAGGGCATCGCCAATGGGATGGGAGTAATCGTACATAGGATAAATACACCATGCGGTACCAGTGCGATGATGGTAGGCATGGCGAATGCGGTAGATCACCGGGTCGCGCATATTAATGTTGGGGCTGGCCATATCAATTTTAGCGCGCAACACCTTAGCACCGTCTGGGTACTCCCCATTCTTCATACGTGCGAAAAGATCGAGGCTCTCGGCGATGGGGCGATCGCGGTACGGACTAGGACGTCCGGGCTCGGTAAGAGTACCCCTAAAGTTACGAATCTCTTCTGCCGTAAGGTCGTCGACATAGGCTAAATCTTTCTTGATCAAGCCAACGGCGAAATCATACTTCTCCTGAAAGTAATCCGACGCAAAAAACAGCCTGTCCTCCCAATCTGCGCCTAGCCACTTCATGTCGTCCATGATGGCATCGACAAATTCCTGCTCCTCTTTAAGCGGATTAGTATCGTCGAAGCGTAGGTTAAACTTGCCACCATTCGCAACTGCCAAGCCGTAGTCTAGGCAAATGGCAATGGCATGACCAATGTGAAGCCAGCCATTAGGCTCTGGTGGGAAGCGTGTGTGCACCCTGCCACCGTTTTGGCCTTCTGCCAAATCCGCCGCGATTATATCCTGGATGAAATTACTTGGCAACTTATTCTCAGCAAACTCCATACTGGGGCCTCCTCTGTTTCTCCTGCAAAGCTCTTTTATAGCCACGCAGCAAAGCTATTAACGGAATAATACCACAAGAGTGGGGCAAATGTTAGGCCTGCACGATACTACAGGAAGGTCGCGCCGCGACCACGCGTGCCACGTGAACACCACTAGCTGCGGCTTGGGACAAACCCCTAGTCACACCAGCCCCGTCACCAATAGCAAAGAGTCGTGGCACAGGGGTTTCTAATTCTGAAGTTAGTTTGAGACGAGAACTGTAGAACTTCACTTCGACACCGTAGAGCAAGGTATCATCATTGGCTATGCCTGGGGCAATCCCGTTTAAGGCGTAAATCATTTCGACAATATTGTCTAGGTGTCGTTTAGGCAAGACCAAGCTGAGGTCTCCTGGCGTCGCTTCTAAGGTGGGTCGGGTAAAACTTTGCCCGAGGCGATGCGCATTGGTCCTTCTACCTTTAATGAGGTCGCCAAATCTCTGCACGAGTACGCCACCCCCTAGGAGGTTCGAGAATGAGGCAATGCGCTTACCATATTGGTGGGGCTCGTTAAAGGGTTGCGTAAAACGGTTGCTGACCAGCAGGGCAAAGTTAGTGTTCTTGCTGTGTCGCTCCTTATCTCTATAGCTGTGACCATTGACAGTAATGATGCCATCGGTATTTTCCGTCACCACATAGCCGTGGGGATTCATGCAAAAGGTGCGTACGAGGTCGCCGTACTGCTTAGTGCGGTAGACGAGCTTCGCCTCATACACTTCATCGGTGATGTGTTGCATGACCTCAAAGGGTATTTCGACGCGCACCCCGACGTCCACCTGATTATTGTAGAGATCAAGCCCTAGCGTCTTGCACTCTTTGGCAAACCACTCGGCCCCAGCACGCCCTGGCGCGGCAATGACAAACTCAGCCTTGATTTCTCTCGGGCAGGCCTTGTCTTGCGAGCGAATTGTAATAGCATGTTCTTTTTCCCGCGGCTCAATTTTCTCGACGGTAGCGTTAAAAAACATCGCAACGCGGGACTGCAGCACTGTATAGAGTTCCTTCAAGATGCGCAGATTGTTCTCTGTGCCAAGGTGACGCACTTTGGCGCCCAACAAGTGCAGGTCGCGCGAGAGGGCGAGCTTCTTAAGGCCGCTACTTTCTGATGAATAGGTCTCTTGCGGAGCGCCAAAGCTTAAGTTAATGTCATCAATATAATGGATTAACTTCATGACCTCTTGTGGGGGTAAGTAGTCTTGTAGCCAACCGCCATACTCGGTAGTAAAGTTATACTTACCGTCTGAATATGCTCCGGCCCCACCAAAGCCTCTCATAATACCGCAAGGAATGCAGTGCGGACATTGAGTTGTGCGAAGTTCAACTAGTGGACAGACGCGCCGATAGATGTCTTGCCCTGCTTCGACCATGACAATTTTTAGTTCTGGCCTTAGTTTACTTAGCTCTAGTGCGGCAAAAATCCCTGCCGGCCCTGCGCCAATGATGGCCACGTCGTAATTTTGCATGTCTCGCCCTCCTTGATCACTTGAGATAGTTACAATATCCTTTCCCATTATGACTCATTGCAGACTTGGTAACAATACTTAGGCGTCCCCTCGGCAGGAAGCAACTGCACCGACGAAGAAAGTAGTAAGCAGGCAAACAAAGGGGGTTTACGAATGCAGTACAGGCCTTTTGGCAAACTAGGCTTCAAAGTATCTACCTTAGGATTGGGGTGCATGCGCTTGCCGCTTGCACAGCAGGCGGAAAATGCTCACGGCAATGTTCTGGCCGAGAGCATAGTGGACGAAGCGCAATCGATTGACCTCATTAGGGCGGCTGTAGATGTAGGCGTTAATTACATAGATACCGCCTATGACTACCACAAAGGTAAGAGCGAACTTATCGTGGGGCAAGCGCTCAGTGGCTCTTCCGACTACCGCAAGAAAGTTAAACTAGCCACCAAGCTCCCTCCCTGGCACATCAAGGAAGCCAAAGATTTTAATCGTTTACTCGATGAGCAGCTAAAGAGACTTAACACTAACTACATTGACTTCTACCTCTTGCACGCTTTACGCAAAGAGTACTGGGAAAAGATGAAGGGACTTGGCGTGCTCGATTTCCTCCAGACGGCCATGTCTGACGGTCGCATCAGATACCCTGCTTTTTCTATTCACGACTCCTTTGCCGTATTCAAAGAGATAGTTGACTCTTACGACTGGGCTATGTGCCAGATTCAGCTCAACTACATGAACGAGGATTACCAAGCGGGCCTTGCGGGCTTTCAGTATGCGGCGCACCGTGACATCCCCATAGTGATTATGGAGCCGCTCTTAGGCGGCAAACTCGCCAAGCAACCACCTGCCGAAATTCAGGCCGTCTGGAACAAAGCACAGAAGAAAAAATCACCGGTGGAGTGGGCACTGCGGTGGGTTTGTAACTTCCCTGAAACGACTGTGGTATTAAGCGGCATGAGCTCTACTGCCCAATTAAGCGAAAATGCACACGTCATAAAAAAAGCTCTACCTAACAGCCTAACAGTGGATGAACTTGCGCTAGTAGACCAAGTAAAGCAACTCTACCGTGCGCGCACCGCGACCGCCTGCACCGAATGCCATTACTGCCTACCCTGTCCAGAGAAAGTGAACATCCCTGGCGTCTTTAGTCTCTACAACGATCTGTGCACCTACGGCACGACAGACGGCGGCTTCACCACCTACAAGAGCTTACTGAACGCGAAGACCGATGCTTCACGCTGTGTGGAGTGCGGCAAGTGCGAACCGCTCTGTCCGCAGGGGATACCCATCATAGATTCACTCAAAATCGCCCACCATAAATTGCTCGACCAGTAAGCGCACGCCTTCGTCTTACCCTTCAAAGCGTAAGGCGCGCATGGCGTTGGCGATGGCCAAGAGGGTCACACCAACATCAGCGAAGACCGCACCCCAGATTGTGGTCAAGCCAAGTGCGCCGAGCAACATAAAGGCGAGTTTTACCCCGAGAGAAAGCGCCACATTCTGCCGCACTATGGCCGTAGTATAGCGGCTCAGTCTTATGGCTGTAGCTACTTTACTAGGTGCGTCTTGCATGATGACCACATCGGCGGCCTCAATAGCGGCATCACTACCTAGGCCCCCCATCGCCACGCCGATATCTGCGCGCGCGATGACGGGGGCATCATTTATGCCATCACCGACAAAAACGAGTTTTTGCTTTCCCTTCCACAAGGCTTGCTGCATAGCCTCCACCGCAGACACTTTTTGGTGTGGCAGCAGCTCCGCTTGGTAACTATCTAGCCCGAGCTGCTTCGCAACCTGCATAGCGGGTTGCTTGTAATCTCCAGTGAGCATAGAGATGTGGCGAACCCCAAGCTCGCGCAAGTCACTTACCGCCTTGACTCCATCGGGTTTAAGTTCGTCAGCTACGCGTATCTCGCCAACCAAGTGACCGTCTAAGGCCACAAACACGCTGGTACCACCTTGTGCTTGCCCTGCCTGTAGCCTCACGCTGTAATTTGCCATTAGTCGGTCGTTGCCGACAAGG
Source organism: Bacillota bacterium (assembly GCA_018333655.1). Classification (NCBI taxonomy): domain Bacteria; kingdom Bacillati; phylum Bacillota; species Bacillota bacterium. Next base: position 61,135 of record JAGXTJ010000006.1, read on the forward strand.
AGCAGTTTTTCGCCTAGACGTGCGGTCATGCCGAGGCCTGCCAGTTCACTGATCGCGGTGAGAGCTGCCTTGGCGTCCGCTGTGCTAGCCTGACAGATGGCTTTGGCTACCGGATGCGTAGAGTGTCTCTCGAGCGTCGCGGCCAAGGAAAGAACTTCTTCGCTACTATGTCCGGCCTGCGGCACTACTTCGGCCACCGCAAACACACCACGCGTAAGGGTGCCGGTCTTATCAAAAACCACGGTGTGTAGTTTGGACAATGCATCGAGATAGTTTGCGCCTTTGAATAAAATACCTTGCCGGCTAGCCGCCCCGATGCCGCCAAAATAACTTAAGGGCACCGAAACGACTAAAGCACAGGGACATGAGATGACGAGCATGACTAGGGCGCGGTACACCCACGTTAGTTTGACAGGTCCTTTTTTACGGCAAGTCTGAAGACCCTTGAGCTACAAGGCTGCAGGGGTATATTTTTTTTAGTTTTTCTTTCATTTTTCAGTAGCATAAATTGGCATAATATGTTATG